>NCGI01000146.1 GCA_002256925.1 Polaromonas sp. 28-63-22 | reverse complement strand
GCTGATTTGTGGCCGCTGGAGTGGCGCTGGCTTGAGCCGGATGTTGCCATGCCTGTTCCGCCCCAGGGCTACGACAGCAGCGCGCGTTCGCGCCTTGACCAGGGTGTGCTCAAGCTCATGAAGGGCCGTGCGGCCCAAACGGCGGGTGATCTGCGCGACCTGGGTCTTGGCTTGTCCGCCGCGCAGACAAGCAAGCAACCGCGCATTTTCTGGAAGATCGTCGCCGCCTATTTTGAGGCGTTGGCGCACGACGTGCTTGAGCCTGATTTGTATGTTCGCCGGGCCACCTCACGCATCTTGCTGCAGTACGCGTCGCTGGCGAAGGGTGAGGTTTCCATTTCGGACCGGCTTGCGCACGACCTGCTGTTCTTCTGCGCCCAGGCCGCCCCAACGGCGCCGGCGGCCACGCCAGTATTGTCCGCTGTGCGAGCTGTCTATGGCTTGTCCAGGTTCAAGCCGGTCAACTACGAGCTGGTGCAGTTTGGCCGTTTTGATCCGGCGTTGCTGGCGCAGGCACGCAAACGGATCACTTCAGCCAAGGAGACCTGGTCTTCGCTGTCGGCTGGTGATGTGAACAAATTCAAATCGGTGGCTGACCAGTTCAGTCTCGTGACCGATTCGCTGGCCAAGCTGCATCCACCGAGTGAGCCCCTCGCGCAGGCCCTGACACGCGCGGTGGAAACAACGGTTCGTGCGGCCCAGTCACCGCGAATCGAGTTGGCCATGGAAGTTGCCACCTCGCTTCTCTATCTGGAGGCGGTGTTTGACGATCTGGATCCCAACGATCCCCAGTTGGCGATACGCACTCTCAATCTGGCCGAGCGGCTGGACGGTGTTCGAACTGGCGGTGAGCCCCAGCCTCTCGAGAGCTGGATGGAGGAGCTGTACAGCCGGGTGAGCGACAAGCAGACCATGGGCAGTGTCGTGGGCGAGTTGCGCGTGTCGCTGGGCGAGCTCGAGAAAGCGCTCGACGCGTTCTTTCGCGACCCGTCCGACAAACCATCGCTGCAGCCCGTGCCGGCCCAGCTTTCACAGATGCGTGGTGTGCTTTCGGTGCTTGGACTCGACCAGGCTTCCCATGCGGTCGCACGCATGCGCGAGAGTGTCGAGGAGATGCTCGTTACGGAGGTCGATGAGGAGCGCGCGCGCGCGGCGGGCACGTTCGACCAGTTGGGCAACAACGTCGGTGCACTCAGCTTCCTTATCGACATGCTTAATTACCAGCCTGTGCTGGCGAAAAAGCTTTTTGTCTACGATGAGGAAAAAGGTGAGCTCAAGCCCTTGATGGGGCGGGCGTCCAATCTCGTCAACCAGGTTTCCGCAGAGGCGGCGCAGGCCCAGGCTCTTTCGCAGGAGGTTATCGCCGCTGTGCATGACGCTGGCCATACGCAGTCCGATGCAAGCGTGAGCGAGCGCCTGATCGCGCTGGCTGACCAGGCGGCGCTGGCAGATCAGCCGGCGCTGGCCAAAACAGCGCGCGAAGCATCGCTGGCCTTTTCTTCGCAAGGCGCAGACGCGGCGTCGCTGGCTGTGTCAGCCCTGACGGCCGGTGCGTCTTTCCGCGCCGATTCCGCTGCAAACCAGTCGATTCCTGTCGATTTCGAGGAAGACGATCTGCGCGATATTTTTCTTGAAGAAGCGCGTGAAGTCATCGCTGGCGGGCGGGAGGCCATCCTGGCCCTGTCTGACGACACGCACAGCGTTGCCGAGCTGACTGTCCTGCGCAGGGCGTTTCACACGCTCAAGGGCAGCTCGCGTATGGTCGGACTGAACGAGTTCGGTGAGGCCGCCTGGTCGCTGGAACAACTGCTCAACGGCTGGTTGGCAGACCAAAAACCTGCCAACGACCTATTCAGGGCTTTCTGCAACGACATTTTTGCCGGTTTTGAACGCTGGGTAGACGACATTGCAGCCAACCGCGACAGCGCCTGGCTTGCCGCTCCGTTTTCCAAGGCTGCGGACGCCATGCGAAGCGAAGGCAAGTATTCAGCCTTGGTGCTGCCTGTTGGCGGCGCAGCATCCTCCGCGCCGGCGCCGGCGATGACAAGTCTGATCGATGTGTTCGATTTGCCTGATCTGGAGTTGGTTGAACCCGTGGCGAGTGACGCGACGTTCGCGGACGACCCCGTGGATCCCGTCCCGCTGGAATTGACGTCCGCAGAGGCGTCGGAGTTTGATTTTGATTTGCCCGGCGCAGAACCGTTTGCTGAACCTGCCCTTGTAGCGGATCTCTCCGATCTGGAAATCATTGACTTTGACTTCGAAAGCCTTTCTGCTGTTTCGAGTACGCCACTGTCGCCAGGACTGGACGACGCAAGGGTTAGTGCTTTGCCCGTCTTGTCGGCGGGGCACGATGTTGAAAGTACTCCGCAAGCCCCGGATGCCGAATTCGAACAATTCTTCACTGAATCGCCTGCGCCGACGTCGGCTGCAGACGACTCTTTGGTGTCAGATTTCTCATCATCACTTCAGCCGGTGTCAGAACCAGCCGGGTTGGTAGTCGTCGAACCGATTGTGGCCGCCGAGGTGTCAGTCTCCATGCTCGACCTTCCGGAATCTGCCCAGCCGTCTGCAGGACTGCCACGGACAGATCACCAGGATGAAGAGCAGGTCAAGGTCATTGGCGGTTTACGCATTGGCATCCCCCTCTACAACGTTTACCTCAACGAAGCCGACGAATGGTCGCGCAGACTGGTCACCGAGGTTGCCGAGTGGTCCTTGGAACGTCATCAGCCGGTTTTTGATTCCACCATCGCACTGGCGCATTCGCTGGCGGGTAGCTCCGCGACGGTGGGGTTTCATGCGCTGTCGGAAATAGCGCGCGCACTGGAAGGTGCCCTGCAGCAGTCGCACAATCACCACGTGCACGGCGCGGCTGCCTATGGGCAACTGTTTGTCGACGCATCGGAAGATATACGGCGTTTATTGCACCAGTTCGCTGCCGGCTTCCTCAAGGAGCCTGATGCCCGTCTGCTGGGGGCGCTGCGAGAGTTGGAGTTCAATGACTCGATTCTGCCGCCTGGCAACAACCTTGCCGATTTCTACTTTGAGGCAAAAAGTACCGGCGTGGAAGAAGTTGAGGAACACGAGGAAGCCGACGAAGCGGAAGAGATCGGGGAAGCTGAAAGGACTGGACAGAAGCCGGTTGTGTTGGCTAAACCCGAAGAGTTGCCACACGAGCCGGATCGCGCTTCAGGCTATGTGCCTTTGTCGAGCAACCTGTCGCCCGCTCCTGTCGTCAGCAAGCCTGTTCCTGCGCCGGCCGGTTTGATCGTACCGGCCGCTGAAGTGGTGGCCCGAAGTTTGTCGATGCCGACCGATTTCAGCGAAGAGGGTGCGGAAGACATTGATGCCACGGATGCGATTGATCCCGAGCTTTTTCCTATTTTCGAAGAAGAGGCGGCAGAACTGATGCCGCAGCTGGGTGGCGCGCTCAGGCAGTGGTCTGCGCGTCCAGACAACGCCAGCGCCCGCAACGAAGTGCTTCGCGCGCTCCACACCCTGAAGGGCAGCGCACGCCTGGCGGGCGCCATGCGCCTCGGGGAAATCGCCCACCGGATCGAGTCAGAAATCGAGAGCATCGGATCAGAGTCAGCCGCGGCACAGGATTTTGAGGAGCTGCTGGGCCGCTTCGATGCGATGCAGGCTAACTTTGAGGCGCTGTCGAGAGCCGATGCGGCCGCAGCATCCTCCACGGCAATCGCCTTGCATGTGGCCAGCGCGGAGTCTTCTGCCAAAGTTGAACCTGAAGCCGAAGCGCCGGCAGCTGCGACGGAGGCAACGCCCCTGTCTGTCGCTGATGCGGCCACCGATGACGAGAGCCGGAGCAGAAAAATCGCTGTTCCGGCACCTCAGGCCATGGTGATGAGGCCTCTGCGTCAGGCAGCAGCCGCGACGGTGCGGGTTCGTTCCCAATTGCTGGACCGCATGGTCAACCAGGCCGGCGAGGTGATGATCACCCGGTCGCGCCTTGAGGCTGAGCTGGGGCAACTGCGCGGTTCGCTGACCGACATGAGCAGCAACTTGAACCGCTTGCGCCAGCAGCTGCGCGACATTGAATTGCAGGCCGAAACCCAGATGCAGTCGCGCCTCGCGCAGGCCAAGGAAGCGCAGGCCGGATTCGATCCGCTCGAATTCGACCGATTTACCCGTGTGCAGGAACTGACCCGCATGATGGCCGAGTCGGTCAACGACGTGGCGACTGTCCAGCGCACCCTGCAGCGTACCGTTGAAGCAACGGAGGATGACCTGATCGCGCAGGCCCGGCAGACGCGGGAACTGCAACGCGATTTACTGCGAACCCGCATGGTCGAATTTGAAGGCATTTCAGATCGCCTGTACCGCGTGGTCAGGCAGGCATCGAAGGACACCGGCAAGCAGGTGCGGCTCGACTTGCTGGGCGGCACCATTGAAATGGACCGCGGCATGCTGGACCGGATGACGCCTGCGTTTGAACACCTCTTGCGTAACTGCGTGGCCCACGGCATTGAAGATCCTCAAGACCGGGTCAGGGCCGGCAAGGACCAGGTGGGTCTGATCACGGTGCATCTGCGCCATGAAGGCAACGACGTGTCGGTGGACTTTAGCGATGATGGGGCGGGTCTTGACTTGCGGCGAATCCGCGAAAAAGCCCTGAGCCTGGGCGTGGTCACGGCCGATCAGGTGCTGGGCGACCAGGAGGCGTCCAACCTGATTTTCATGCCGGGCTTCACCACGGCGGTGCAGGTTACCGAACTGGCCGGTCGCGGCATTGGCATGGATGTGGTCCGATCCGAAGTCAACTCCCTTGGCGGCCGCATTGAAACGTCGACCGCTGCGGGTCAGGGCACGCATTTCAAATTGGTGCTGCCGCTCACCACCGCCGTCACCCAGGTGGTGATGATCCGTTCGGGCGATCTCTCGGTGGGCGTTCCGGCCAACGTTGTTGAAACGGTTCGCCGCACCACTGCCAAAGAGCTGCAGCAGGCCTACAACACCGGCTTCATGGACGTGTCCGGGGAAACGGTGCCGTTTTTCTGGTCGGGCGCCCTGTTGCAGGCGTCCAGGCACAGCAACGAACCGCCGGCCAAGACGGCGTCGGTGGTTATTTTCCGAAGCGCGGCCCAGCGTATTGCGCTGCACGTCGACGAAGTGCTGGGCAATCAGGAGGTCGTGGTGAAAAACCTCGGCCCCCAGTTGTCAAGGCTTCCGGGTCTGGCGGGTATGTCGGTGCTGGCCTCCGGCGCGGTGGTGCTGATCTACAACCCGGTGGCGCTCGCGTCCATCTATGGTGATCAGGCACGCGCCTGGAGCAGCGACAAAGCCGAACCGCACATGCTCGAAGGAAGCAGCAGCGGCGCCGCGGTGACGGGTGAAGTCGTACGGCCTGGTGTGGCGCAGATACCGCTCATTCTGGTGGTCGATGACTCGATTACCGTCCGGCGCGTCACGCAGCGCTTGCTTCAGCGTGAAGGTTACCGGGTGTCGATGGCGGCCGACGGACTGCAGGCGCTTGAGCGATTGCAGGAAGAAGTTCCCGCCGTGGTGCTGTCCGACATTGAAATGCCGCGCATGGACGGCTTTGATCTGGCTCGAAACATCCGGGCCGACGCGCGGCTCAAGGGCATTCCGATCATCATGATCACGTCCCGAATCGCTGGCAAACACCGCGAGCACGCCATGGAACTCGGCGTGGACCACTACCTGGGCAAACCATACTCTGAAGAAGAGTTGATCAGCCTGGTCCGCCACTATTGCGCCGAGTCTGCTGTTTCGGCTTAAAGTCGGCT
>NCGI01000145.1 GCA_002256925.1 Polaromonas sp. 28-63-22 | reverse complement strand
CCAGGACGACCTCGATGCGATTGCCGACCAGATGAACGGCAGGCCGCGCGCGACGCTCGACTGGGCTACGCCCTTTGAGGTCTACAGTGGCTGGCTGGCGCCTGAATGTGCAACCAGACGCCATCCAATAAACTACCCTTGTGTTGCACTTGGACTTGAGACCGCCCATGATTGACGTGCGCGAGCAGCTACTATTTTTATAGCGCATTCTTCGTGTCGTCCGCCACCTCTCTCGCACCGTCAGGGGCTAACGCCCCCCTGCACTGCAGGGGAGTTTTCCCCGCACTGTTACCGCGCCCTGAAATCTCGCTACATTCAAACCCCGTTTTCAAAGTAGCAGCTTTGCAAACGGTAACTTTTCAGGAGCAATGCACCATGGCGATTCCTCTCACTATCAACGGCCAGACAGTTTCGGTCGATGCGGACCCCTCTACGCCCCTTCTTTGGGCCTTGCGTGACAACCTCGGCATGACCGGCACCAAATTCGGTTGCGGCATGGCCTTGTGTGGTGCATGCACCGTGCACATGAACGGCCAGGCGGTGCGTTCGTGCGTGACGCCGATTTCAGCCGCCGCCGGACAGAAAATCACGACCATCGAGGCGCAGGCCACCGACCGCATTGGCAAGGTCGTGACCGAGGCCTGGGTCAAACACGACGTGGCGCAGTGCGGCTACTGCCAGAGCGGCCAGATCATGAGCGCCACCGCCCTGCTGGGCAAAAACAAGGCGCCCAGCGATGCACAGATCTCGGAGGCCATGGCCGGCAATATCTGCCGCTGCGGCACCTACCCGCGTGTGCGGGCGGCCATCAGGGACGCCGCCAAAACTTTGGCTTGAAAAAAAGGGAAGCATCATGATCATCGACAGATACCTTCAACAAGCCCTCGCTGAGGCCGCCGCGCAAGCGACCCAGCTATCCCGCCGCTCTTTCGTCACGATGACCGTCGGCGGCGCCGTCGGGCTGGCGCTGCTGCCGCTCGCCTCCGAAGGCGTGCGCGCGCAACAGGCCGACCTGCCGCCAGGCCAGAAACCCACCGAGCAACCCGCCGCTTTTGTCAGCATCGGCCAAGACGGCACCACCACCGTGCTGTGCAACCGCATGGACATGGGCCAGGGTATTGAAACCGCGCTGGCGATGATCTGCGCCGAGGAGCTCGATGCCGACTGGAGCAAGGTCAGGACCGGTTTTGGCGACCAGCGCGGCAACTATGTGGACCCGATGCTGGGCATGCATCTGACCGGTGGCTCCAATTCGGTGAAGAACAGCTTCACCCAGTACCGTGAGTTGGGCGCACGCACCAAAGCCATGCTGATGACCACCGCCGCCGCGCAGTGGAAGATGCCCGTCAGCAGCCTGAAGGCCCAGAATGGCCGCATCAGCGGTGGCGGCAAGTCGGCAGGCTACGGCGAGCTGTTTGACGCGGCCATGAAGCAGCCGGTACCCGAAAAGGTCGTGCTCAAGGACCCGAAAGATTTCAAGCTCATCGGCAAGCCCACCGGCCTGAAAGTCTCGCGCGACAAATCCACCGGCCAGCAGGCCTACGGCATCGACACGAAGCTGCCCGGCATGCTGGTTGCGGTGATCGCGCACCCGCCGACATTCGGCGCCCGCTACAAAGGCTTTGACGCCAGCGCAGCCGAAAAAATCAAGGGCGTGCGCGCCGTCCTGGCAGTGGATCTGGATCGCGGCGCCAAGGGCATCGCGGTCGTTGCCGATGGCTACTGGCCTGCCAAGATGGGCCGCGATGCGCTGAAAGTTGAATGGGACACCAGCGCCGTCGAAAAACCCGACAGTGCCAAATTGCTGGCGCAGTACCGTGAACTGGCCCAAAGCGGCGGCAAGCTGGCACCAGGCGAGGCCTTTCGCGCTGACGTTTCAAAACGCGCTGGCGCACCGAACAAGCTCAGCGCCGAATTTGTCTTCCCTTACCTCAACCACGCGCAGATGGAGCCGCTGGCCTGCACGGTGAATCTGAAAGCCGACAGCTGCGAGCTGCACTTTGCATCGCAAATGCCCGGCGTGGACACAGACGCGGTCGCCAAATCGACCGGCCTGCCGGCCGAGAAAGTCAGCATCAAGGTGCTGATGGGCGGCGGCGGTTTCGGGCGCCGCGCGGTGCCCTCGTCCGAGTATGTGCTGGACGCGGTCTCGGTGGCCAAGGCGCTGGCCGCATCGGGCAAGCGCGCGCCGGTCAAGGTGATGTGGAGCCGCGAGGACGACATGAAGGCTGGCTACTACCGGCCCATGACCGTGCACCGCGCCGACATCGGCTTTGATGCCCAGGGCAACGTGCTGGGCTGGGACCACCGCATCGTCAGCCAGAGCATCGTCATGGGCTCGCCGTTTGAAAGCTTCATGGTCAAGGATGGTGTGGATGCGACGACGACCGAAGGCATGCGTGGGCCTTACGACGTTCCGATGCGCCTGGCCGTGCATCACCCCAAGGTGAACGTGCCCGTGCTGTGGTGGCGCTCGGTCGGCTCGACCCACACCGCGTTCGTGATGGAAACGCTGGTCGATGAGATTGCGCAAGCCACCCAGCAAGACCCGGTGGCCTACCGCATGAAGCTGATGGGCGGCAAACACCCGCGCCACAAGGCGGCGCTGCAACTGGCTGTTGATCAAAGCGGCTACGGTAAAAAGACCCTGCCCCCAGGGGCGCACTGGGGCGTGGCGGTACATGAAAGTTTCGAGTCTGTCGTGGCCTATGTCGTCGAGGCCAGCGTGAAAGACGGCAAGCCCGTGATTCACAAGGTCACGGCCGGCGTGCACTGCAACCTGTGCGTCAACCCGCGCACCGTCGAGGCGCAGGTGCAGGGCTCGGCCATCATGGCCCTGAGCACGACGCTGCCGGGCAACGCCATCACCCTGAAAGACGGCGTCGTGGAGCAAGGCAACTTCAACGACTACGGCCCCGCCCGCATCACCGACGCCTTCGACGTGGCCGTGCACATCGTGCCCAGCAACGACCCGCCCAAAGGCATGGGCGAGCCGGGCCTGCCGCCGTTTGCACCGGCGCTGGCCAACGCCGTGCGCCGCGCCACCGGCAAGGTGCAGCGCGAGTTGCCGCTGAAGGTGGCTTGATGGGGAACTTTTTATTGGTATTTTAGGCCGGCAGCGCATGTATTACCTGCGCAGGCAGCTATCAGTTTTGTAGCGTGTGCAAGCCTGATGGCAACTGGTTTTATGGTTTCGTTCCGTTCCGTTCGCCCTGAGCCTGTCGAAGGGTTCTCAAAGACTCCGACAGGCTCAGCCCGAACGGATTGGATCGAAGGATTTTTCTCATAACGCCAGCACGATACCCGCCGCACCCGCAATCACAAGGCTCACGCCCCAGACAACATCCAGATCGAACCACGCGCGGCGCAAAAACTGCAGCCCGAGGTAGCGGTACACCGCCCACGCCGCCGTCAGGCCGGCGAGCATCATCGCCAGCGTGTGAACCGCAGCCACCGCGACGGCCGTGGCCACGTTCGATCGCGCGAGGTAGTTCATCACCGTGACGTGACCGCTGTCGGGCGCCGCCATGGCCGCCTCGCCCGGTGCGCACAGACCGAGCATGAACGGCACCAGCATCAGCCCCGCCCCATGCGCGGTCGCCATCAAAAACGACCACCACGCCAGTTGCGTCGGGCGAATACGCGCCAGCGCATGCGGGTGACGCCGCTGCAGCAGTTTGAACAAGCCGAACAGCAGCACCAGCGCGCCGGCAGCCAGCCGAATTTCGCGGCTCCACTGAACATACAGGCTGAGCCACGCAAACGGCACCAGCACAATCGCCATCGCGGCAAAATGCCCGCCGCCCAGTGGCAGCAGCGTGGCCAGCACAGCGCCTGCGCGGCGCTCCGTCAGGGCATTTGCCACTGCCAGCGGCCAGCCCATCGCGGGGTTCAGGCCGTGATACATACCCACCGCGATGATCGTGAGCCAGATCGCTCCCGTCGCGTTCAATCGATGTTCAAACAAACGTTCATGCTGAAGGGTAGCAGTACGAATCGGTGGAGCAGTCGCCGCCCTGCAAACGAATCTGGTGCGCGCCGTAGTCGGGACCGAAATCGACGTAAAAATCAGGGTCCAGCGTGAGGCCGCCGTTCGCGCCGACATGGCACATCACCTGCACGCCGGGCACGCCGTCGGGGTAGAACTGCGCGTCCCAGGTGCTGTAAAGCGAGTTGGTGAAATAGACGCGTTTGCCGTCGCGGCTGATCTCGGTCATCTGCGGGCCGCCACCGAAAGGCTTGCCGTTCGGGTGCTTGGCACGCTGCACGATGCCGCCCAGGCGCACGCTGCCTGATAGCAGCGGCTTCATCGGGTCGGTGACGTCGTATTGCCGCAGCTCGCCGGTGCCCCAGCACGCAACGTAAAGAAATTTGTCGTCCAGCGACAGATCAATGTCGCTGATCAGCGGCGGCACGGCCCCGAAGCCTTTCAGCAGCGGCGGCAGCAACGCGGCATCGGCCGGCTCGGGCGGAATCGTCGCGGTTTTCCTGATGTGGAACTTGCCTTTTTCGCGGTACCAGGTCCAGATCGATCCTTCCAGATTCGTCGTGTCGACCACCACGCCGAGAAACCCGTATTCGCGCGTCGGGTCGTGGGCCGGCCGAATCTCGAGTGCCATCTGGTGATTGGCGCCGAGGTCAATCGTCTGCACATGCTTGCGCGCACGCAAGTCCCAGAAATGCACCGAGTGGCCGTACTTGTTGGCCAGTAGGTCCTCGGCCACAATGCCGTTTTCAAACTGCGGCGGCAGGCCCCATTCACTCGACACCATGTAGTCGCGCGGCAGGTTCCACCAGAAGTCGTAATGCATTTTTTGCGGGCCGTGGTCAATCTCCCAACGCCCGCGAATCTCGAAGGTTTCGCAGTCCATGATGAACACGCCCGGCGGGCCGTCGGTGCCGTCTTTTCCGCCACCGCCCAGCGTGCTGATGTAGATGCCTTCCGGCCCACAGTGCACAGTGTGCGGGCGCGAATAACCCGTCTTGCGAAAGATTTCTTCCGGCTCGATGGTCTTGATCAATTTCGGATGGATCGGGTCCGGCTGCGTATCGACGATGTAGATGCGCGACGATCGAATACCCGGAATGATCAGGTAGCGGCGCTGCAAGAACGCATGGCTAGAGAGCGGCGACAAGGCTGAGCTGCAGGCGTTCCAGCCGAAGTGATGGAACTCGTCGCCCTTGTAAGGCATGTCGAGCCGGTTGAGCACGGTGCCATAGGTTTTCGACGTCGGATCGACATCGACAGTCGCCAGCGCATCGGGCTTCGACTTGTCGGGCGACAGCAGCACGGTGTAGGCCAGATGTTCAACCTCGGCTTCCATCGCCAGACGGGGCGATGGGTAAAAGGTCGGATCAGGACGCAAGGTTTCCAGCATGGTGACTCCTTCAGGCAAGCGTGGCGGTCAATGCTTTCAAGGGCAGGGCCCCACGGTTTCGCAGCGGGAAATCATGGTGCGCGCCGGAGCTGGCGATGTCAAGACGGGCGCGGTGCGCTGCGCAACGCCCGGTTGCCGAGGCGAAGGGGCGTCACTTGAGAGTGTTTTAGGCCTCTAGCCCATACAGTACGTGCGCGAGCAGCTACTATTTTCATAGCGACTCGCGGCCCGGGCAGGGGTTGGTGCCATACGAGCAATACACACAGCAGTCGCCGGGCTTGGGCTTGAGCAGGGTGTGGCACTGGGTGCACTCATAAAACCACTGGCAGGCGTCGGTCGGCATGGTCTCGGTTTTGGCGAAGCCGCACGCCGGGCAGGTCAAGGTCGAAAACGTCGTGGCGTTCATGGGGGGCCCAAGGATGGCTGTAATCATGCCTGGCCGGCAGCCTTACGGGGTAGCTGGACGGTGAATACCGTACCACCCTCGGCACTGGACTCAGCCTTGATGGTCCCGTCGTGTCCGAAAGTAAGTTCACGCGCGATGTACAGACCCAGGCCTGCACTATTGGAGAAAGGTCCGCTTGGTTTTTCACCGATTGAAAGTTGCACCAGTGGATCGAAAATCGCACGCAGCGACTCGGGCGGGATGACCGGACCGACGTTGCATACCTGGACGGTGACATGATCCGGCCGCCCATCCATCATCAGGTTGACCACATGGGCTGGATAGCCATATTGCGCGGCGTTGTTGAGCAGATTTGAAAATACCTGCTGTAGTCGGGCACCGTCAAAATTCCCGTGAAGCTCGCCAGAAGTTTCCAGTGCGAACTGGAACTCGGGATGCGCCGTCTTGGCTTCTTCAATAGCGGCCTGGCCGATATCTCGCAGGTTAACCGGCTGCCGCTTGACCCGAATGACGCCACCCAACTGGCCCCTGCCGTACTCCAGGAGGTCGTTCACCATCGATGACATTAGGGCGGCGCTGGTCAAAATTCGCGTGCCCGACTGCTCAACGGCGCTGACAGTCACGTCTGGTTTTTGCAGCACCTTTGCGGAAAGTCTTATACCCATCAAGGGGCTTCTGAGGTCATGACCAAGAATTGCCAGAAAGGTGTCGCGGGCTCGGCTGTTTTGCTGGGAGTACGTGGCTACAGATTCCGCCAGTGCCTGATCAATGGCTTCATTGAAGCGCACCATGTCACGGGCAACCTGCTCTGTCAAT
>NCGI01000547.1:679-1174 GCA_002256925.1 Polaromonas sp. 28-63-22 | reverse complement strand
CATGCCGATCAGAAGCGGCGCAAGCCGACGCGCGCACACAAGGTGGCCGGGCGATTCCACTTCACGCGCATGGCGAGCAGCGCCTCGGCGCTGACCCAGACCGGCATCTCGCCGGGCCAGCTGAAGTCAAGCCTGAACCTGACGTCAATAGCGCAGGGGCTGGCAGCCCGCTTCGCGCCCGCGTCGGGCCGCGAGGCGGGCTCGTTTCACCTGACGGGGGATTCGGTGGCCTAGGAGTCATACTGTTCAGCTAAGCGCATGCACTCCGTTCGCCCTGAGCTTGTCGAAGGGTCGTGCCAGCGCACACAGGCTTCGACAGGCTCAGCCCGAACGGTTAAGCGAACAGTATTAGGGCAGGCGCAATACTGTTCGGTTAGCAAAAAATCCGTTCGGGCTGAGGTATCGAAGCCGGAAAATACCCTTCGACACGCTTTGCGTACCCTGTCCTGAGCCTGACGACGGGTCAGGGCGAACGGGCTTAAACGACCAGTATTG
>NCGI01000547.1:0-671 GCA_002256925.1 Polaromonas sp. 28-63-22 | reverse complement strand
TCGGTGCCCGCCAGGGTAAGCACGTCGTTGTGCGCCAGCATGTGTGCGTCTTTCCCGAGCGGTGTGCCGTTGAGCACCGCCACTACTTTTGCTTCCATGTTGGTGACGTAGTAGCCGTCGCGCCGGTGCGATATCGACACCACCGACACGCCGGGCTGGCCGAAGGTGGTGACCGCCTTCACCACCGGCACTTCAAGCCCGGCCGAAGAGCCGTTGAGCACTTTCAGGCAGGCCAGCCGCACGCCGCCGGTGCCCGGAAAACCGATGGAATCCAGCGACATGGTGCGCGTGTCGTCGGCGGCAGGACGTGGCCGGGGCGCGTCTTTCGCCAGATACTGCACCCGGAAATTCCCGATGCCCATGGCGTCGTTGTCGCGCAGCAACTGGCGTGACCGGATCATGTGGCCGTTGAGGTAGGTGCCGTTGGTGCTGCCCAGGTCTTCCACATACACCTCGGCGTTGGGCTGAAGCTCGAAAACGCAGTGCTCGCCACTGACGACCAGGTTGTCAAAGACGATGTCGTTGTGGCGTTTGCGGCCGAGCGTCGTTTTGGCCTTCTTCAGGCTGACGCGCATGATTTCTACGCCTTCGACGGACGCGATGAGTTGAGGCATGAAACTTCCCTGTTCCCTGAATATAGGCAGTGCCGGACTGCCCCGGCGATGTGTGAC
>NCGI01000144.1 GCA_002256925.1 Polaromonas sp. 28-63-22 | reverse complement strand
TGACGCTTTATCGCAGTTCGGCCTTGCGACTGTCCAGCGGCATGATGAACGAGTTTTCTGTCCAGCTGGCTGGGAATTGGCTGCCGAGGGCGCTGTGTCCGCTGGAGTCGCGTGATCTGGAATGGCCGGAGTCGGCGCTGAGTGGAGCCCTGTCGCTGGCGCGTGTGAGGCGCTGGTGCATCAGCGAGGCTCGCAGGCTATTGCTGGCCGCCTTGATGGCAGCTTCGTCGCGATCATGTTCGCGCGCCATCGAGGCCATTTCACCCAGGAACTCGGACCTTATGTCCTGAAGGCTCGGCAAGCGTACCGATTCGACGATCAGGTAGGCGATGCCGCACTGGTGGAGCAGGGTTTCTTTCAGGATCTGGTTGCGCTTGGCAATCCGGCGGGGATTGGGAACGTCAACGCAGCCGATCACCCGGCCGTCAACTCCGACCACGGTGAAGGTGCAGTACACGCTGCTCAGGAGTTCATACCAGTGCAGGCCGTGATCCTTGGTGCGGGGCAGGGTGAAGCGGGTCACCGGCATCTTGATCATGATGGAGTGATCGTAGAACGCGCCAGCGAGCCATCGCCAGACCTTGCGCTCCTCGCTGTTGGCTACCGCACGCGGGCTGAGGGGCCAGCGCTTGGGCATGCGTCTGCGTTGGCGGGCGGCACGGCGTAGCCACCAGCTGTGGATCACGCCGCCCAACAAGGCGCTGATCAACAAGCCGATCGCTGCTACTGCCAACCAGACCCTCCACGAATAGGTGCTCATCACGTCCCTAACTTGTTGTAATTGCAACTCAGTGTAACAACGATCATTTTTTTCCTGTGTGACGGATTTCCGGAAAAGAGGTGCTGTTACAACTGCAGTGTGGCTTCCCGTGCACAAGGCGTGACGGCCGCTCAGTCTGGGGCCACGGACGACTTTGTAAGGAAGGTTAACGGGGCGAGGGCCGACTTTTCGTCAGAGTTGCCCCTGGAGTGTGGAAGCGAGCACTTCCTTCATTTTCTCCTGCCAGGGTCTGTTTTTCCAAACTTCGTACGTGATCCGTCGGGAGCGCCGTAGGTCGTCTTCGAAAATCTGCGTTTGACGGGCGGCGAACGCCCGGTCGAAGATGTTCAGGTTGGCTTCGTCATTGAGGCGAAACGAGCGATTGTCGAAGTTGGTGGAACCGACCGACACCAGCAGGCCGTCAACGATCATGACCTTGCAGTGGTACATCGTGGGCTGGTATTTATGAATCTCGGCGCCGGCCTGCAGCAACGGCCCCCATCGCCCTCGCGAGGCCGCACGCACCGTTTCGGTGTCTATGATTTCCCCGGGCGTGATGATGCGTATCTTTACGCCACGCTCAAGCGCCTGAATCAGTGCCTTGCGGGTGAGATCGTCCGGAACAAAGTACGCGCTCGACAAGTCGATGCTGCGGGTCGCCGCCGTGATCGACAGGTGGTACATCAGCTGCATGCTTTCGCTGCCGCCTGAGGGTGAGCTTGAAAAAACCTGCGCGTCGCTGTCACCGGCAGGCAGGAGCGGCGGAAAGTAGGCCTCGCCGTGCATCACCTGTCCGGTCACCTTGAGCCAGTTGTCCATGAACGCCGCCTGCATTTGCGCCACGGCCGGGCCATCAATCTGGAAATGCGAGTCGCGCCAGTGGTCGGCGTCCTGTCCTGCGCCGGTCCATTGGGGCGCAATGCCGACGCCGCCCGTGAAACCGGTCTTGCCGTCGATCACCAGCAGCTTGCGGTGGGTCCGGTTGTTCAGGCGCGCGAGGTTGTACCAGGCGGGTTTGTGGAACTTGCGCACTTCCACGCCCGTAGCCTGCATTTCCTTGAGAAACGATTCGTCGATCTTGGCGCTGCCGACCCAGTCAAGAAGCACATGCACCTTCACGCCGGCACGGGACCGTTCGGCCAGCGCGTCGGCGAACTCGCGGCCGATATCGCCCGACCAGTAGATATAGGTTTCGAACGTGATGCTTCGTTCGGCGGCGCGGATGGCGGCCAGCATCGCCGGGAAGATCTGGTCACCATTGAGCAGTTCCCGGGCCCGGTTGCCGCCGACGATCCCCGGGCCCAGCAGAGAACCCATGGCGCGGCGGAACTGCGGGTCGTCGGTCTGGTAGAGCCGGGGCAGCTTGCGCTCGATGGCTTTTTCGCCGGTCGTGAAGTTCAGTGCAATCAGCACCGTCACCAGCGTCAAAATCAGCGTGATGGCGATGGTCATGAAGCGTTTTTTTTTGATCATGGTGGTGGCTTGAGGTGCGTCCGCGCCAAGCCCTTCCTGACCGGACGCCCGTGTCCCGGGGCACATGCTAATAACGCGCCGGCGCCGCGGCTGAGAGGTTTCGACTTGTTCCGGCGTAGTCGAACGGCGATGCGCGCTCGCCCGCGTGCGGGCAACCCGTGCGAGTGACAATAGCGCCATGGCAACCATGCAGATTCAGGACATTCTTTTTTCCCAGGGTTTTGGCACGCGGCGCATTTGTGCCGGGCTGATTCAACAGGGTTTTGTTGCTGTAGGCCACGAAATCATTGCGGAACCAGCTATGGAATTCATAGCGGAAGGGCTGCGGTTCAGCGTCCAGGGCGTGGAGTGGCCCTACGTCGAAAAAGCCTACCTCATGCTGCACAAGCCGGCTGGTCACGAGTGTTCGCAAAAACCCGGCATGTACCCCAGCATCTACACGCTTTTGCCGGCGCCGATCCGCCAGCGCGGCGGCGGTGCGGCGGCCGGTGTGCAGGCGGTCGGGCGGCTGGACCAGGACACCACCGGCCTGTTGCTGCTGTCGGACGATGGCAAGTTCATCCACCGCATGAGCTCGCCCAGGCACCACGTGCCCAAGGTCTATGAGGTCACCGCCAAACACCCGGTCGATGACGCGCAGATTCAAAAATTGCTCAAGGGCGTGGTGCTGGACGACGATCCGAAACCGGTGCGCGCTGCGGCCTGCCGCCAGACCGGCGCGTCGCAGCTCAGCCTGACGCTGACCGAGGGCAAATACCACCAGGTCAAGCGGATGCTGGCTGCGGTGGGTAACCGCGTTGAAGAAGTCGGCGGGCTGCATCGCTCGCAGATTGGCGCGCTGGTGCTGCCGGGCGATCTGCTGCCCGGCCAGTGGCGCTGGCTGAGCACCGACGATCTGCAGGCGATTGCGGCAACTCCGGCCGCCGTTTGACCCAAAATTCAAGCCAATTCGGCCTCTAGCCCAGGTAAAACCTGCGCGAGCAGCTATCGAAATAATAGCGTTCAGGCGGCGGTGCGCAAGAACGCGACGACCGCATGGCGGCTTGCTTCGGGCTGGTCGCGCTGTGGCGAGTGGCCGCAATGGGGCAGGCGAAGCTGGGCCGCGTGGGGTGCGGCCTGCGCGATCTCGTCGAGCTGGCGCAGCGTGCCATATTCGTCGTCCAGCCCCTGAATCAGCAGCAGCGGCGCCGTGATCCGGCTGCATGCCTGGCGAATGTCAAAATGGCGAAAAGCTTCTGACAGCCAGACATCGTTCCACTGCCAGAAAGCACCGTCCACGTCGGCGTGATGACGCGCCAGCCGGTCGCGCAAACCGCCGGATTCAAACGCGGTTTTCGCGTCCGCGATCGACTTGATGGCGACGTCTTCGACCAGCACATGGGGCGCCAGGGCGATGCAGGCTGAAACCGGGCGCTCGCTGGCGTATAAAAGCGCAATCGTGGCGCCGTCCGAGTGGCCAAGCAACACCGGCTTGTCGATGTGCAGCGCCTGCAGCAGCGCCGGCAAGACTTCCCAGGCCTCGCGGTGCATGTAGTCGGCAGGCAAATTGCCCGGTGTGGGGTCGGACTGCCCATAGCCACGCCGGGAATACACCACGCCGGCGCGGCCGGTGGCCTCGCAAACCTGCTGCGGCCAGTCGATGCCGCGCTGCGTCCACAGGCTGACGGAACCCAGCCCCTCATGCAAAAAAACGATCGGCGAGGCCATCGCAGAGCCGGCGATTTGTTTCACCTCCAGTTGAATGCCGTTGACACGCAGTGGGCTCATCGCAAGGTCCAGGTTGGGGGAAGACAGCACCGCGTGGGTGGGTACACTTCAGGGCAGGTTCAGCCGGTCCGATGGGCAGTGCGGGACTGCGTCACGTCGCGTTGGACAAACTGAGGAAGCACTGTGCGCATTGTCTCGATTATTTTAGGTGTCGCCCTTTCCGGGCTGAATGCTTTTGCTGCCGCGCCGGCGACGATGATGCTCGAAGACATGACCTGGACCGAAGTCCAACAGGCGGTCAAATCGAACGCCAGTTCCGTGATTGTGCCCATCGGGGGAACGGAACAGAGTGGCCCCCATATGGCATTGGGCAAGCACAACGCCCGCGTCAAGGCGCTGGCTGGCAAGATCGCCAGCCGCCTCGGCCACACGCTGGTGGCGCCGGTCATTGCCTACGTGCCGGAAGGCGGCATCACGCCGACGGAAGGGCACATGCGGTTTGCCGGCACCCTGTCGGTATCGCGCGAGGCGTTTGGCGGCATTGTCGAGGGTGCGGCGCGCAGCCTCAAGCAGCATGGCTTCAAGGACATCATTCTCATTGGCGACCATGGCGGCTACCAGGCGCAACTAAAAACCATCGCTGACCGGCTGAACCGGGAATGGTCTGCCAGCTCCACCCGGGTTCACTTCATCGAAGCGTACTACCAGGCCGCGCAAAAACCCTATACCGATGCCCTGCGCGGCAAGGGGCTCAGCGATGTGCAGATCGGCACGCATGCGGGCAGCGCCGACACGTCGCTGACGATGGCGCTTGCACCGCAGTTGGTGCACCCCGACCGGTTTGACGAGGCCGCGCAGCGCGGGCCGGCGGCCGGCACCGTGGGCGATCCGCGTCAATCCAGCGTGGCCATTGGCGAGATGGGTGTGGAACTGATTGTGGCGCGCACGGTGCAAGCCATCAGGGCCGCCGAGGCGCGTCGCTAAAATACAGGTCCTGTTGTCCCACACGGTAGTTTCATGATCAGTCCTATGCCGAGTTTTTCCCGCTTTGCTTTTCAAGCGGGCTTCGTCACCCTGGCCGGTGGCGCGCTGGCAGTGACGCTGGCCCTGGCCGCGCCGGCTGCGCCCGCCGACGGTGCCGGCAAACCGTCGCCTGCCGCTTCCGCTGCAGCGGTGTCCGTCGTGCCGGGCATGCCGCCGGTGCCCGATGCGAAAAATTTATACAGCGAAACCGGCAGCGACAAAATGAGCAAGGCCACGGCCGGTGCGCTGGAGCGTATTTACGTCCCCAACCGGGGTGAAAATACCGTGTCCGTGATCGATCCTGCGACACTCAAAGTGATCGACAAGTTCAAAGTCGGCGTTCACCCCCAGCATGTGGTGCCGTCCTGGGACCTTCAGACCCTGTGGGTGGCCAACAACGCCGAAGGCCGCACCGATGGCAGCCTGACGCCGGTCGACCCGAAGACTGGCAAGCCTGGCAAGTCGGTGCCCGTTGACGATCCGTACAACATGTATTTTTCGCCCGATGGCCGGCTCGCTATCGTGGTGGCAGAGGCCTACAAGCGGCTGGACTTTCGCGATCCCATCACCATGAAGCTGGCGTATTCAATCGCCACGCCGAAATGCCCCGGCATCAACCACGCGGATTTCTCCATCGACGGTCGTTTTGCGGTGTTCACGTGCGAATTTGGCGGTGCCCTGACGAAGATCGATCTGGTGAACCGTAAAGTCGTTGACACCATCAAGCTCAGCCCGTATTTCAACCGACCTGACGCGCTGGCGGCCATCGCCGCGCCGGGTAAAAAGCCGACCAAAATTCCTGACCCTGGCCAGCCCGGCGCTGATATTTGCACCACCCCGGGCATGCCGCAGGACGTGCGGGCCTCGCCCGACGGCAAGACTTTTTTCATTGCCGACATGATGGCCGACGGTGTGCACGTGGTGGACCTCGACAGCTTCAAGCAAATCGGTTTTCTGCCGACCGGCGTGGGCGCCCATGGCCTGTACCCGAGTCGTGACGGCAAGAACCTGTAC
>NCGI01000143.1 GCA_002256925.1 Polaromonas sp. 28-63-22 | reverse complement strand
GCTACTTGATCAGCTTGTGCTCGACCAGTTTTTTTCGCAGGGTGTTGCGGTTCAGGCCCAGCCATTCGGCGGCGCGCGACTGGTTTTGCTCGGCGTGGTTCATGACCACTTCAAGCAACGGTTTTTCGACCACGCGCACCATCATGTCGTACATGCCGTCGGGATCGGTGCCGCGCAAATCCTTGAAATAGCCTTCCAGACTGGTGCGTACGCACTCTTCGATGTGTTTCTTGCTCATGCGGCAGTCCGCTCCTTGTTGTTATCGTTGTTCACCACAGGCTCAAGCCCGTCTTCCTCGCCGCCCATCCCGGCAGGCATACGATCCATCCGGTCCCCCAGACCGTCAAAAAACTGGCCGACCGCTGCCAGCTGGGCCTCGCAGCTGTCCAGCAGATTCATCTCCGCGCGAAACGCTTCACCCTCGGGCAGGCCCCTGACGTACCAGCCAATGTGTTTGCGCGCGGTGCGTACGCCCGTCACTTCTCCATAGAGGGTGTAGTGATCGAGCAAATGGTCAAGCAGCAGGCGCCGGACCTCGGCCACCAGCGGCGGCGCCAGCACGGTGCCGGTGGCCAGAAAATGCGCAAGCTCGCGAAAAATCCACGGCCGCCCCTGGGCTGCGCGGCCGATCATCACTGCGTCGGCGCCGGTGAAGGCCAGCACGTCGCGCGCTTTTTCAGGGGTGTTGATATCACCGTTGGCCACCACCGGAATCCGGATCGCCGCTTTCACCGCAGCGACGGTGTCGTATTCCGCCAGGCCCTTGTAGCCCTGCTCGCGCGTGCGCCCATGGACGGTGATCATCTGCACGCCAGCCGATTCAAAGGCACGCGCCAGCGCCAGCGCGTTCTTGTGCGATGCGGACCAGCCGGTGCGCATTTTGAGTGTGACCGGCACGTTGTGCGGCGCGCAGGCGGCCACCACGGCCTCGACGATCTGCAGCGCCAGGGGTTCGTCCTGCATCAGCGCGGAGCCGGCCCATTTATTGCACACTTTCTTGGCCGGGCAACCCATGTTGATGTCGATGATCTGGGCGCCGCGGTCAATGTTGTAGGCCGCCGCTTGCGCCATCATCTGCGCGTCGGTGCCGGCAATCTGCACCGCTACCGGTTCCACCTCACCCTCGTGGTTGGCGCGGCGCGAAGTCTTCAGGCTGTCCCGCAAATCGGGGCGGGAGGTCACCATTTCGCTGACCGCATAACCCGCACCGAGCTTTTTGCACAACTGGCGAAAAGGCCTGTCGGTCACGCCAGCCATCGGCGCGACAAACAGGTTATTTGCCAAAGCGTGGTGGCCGATGTTCATGGGGAATGGGCGGGCGGGCTGCTGAAAAACAGGGCAGAAAAGGTGCTCATTGTAGCTGCCCAAAATTTCAGCAATTGAAATTCCCGCACCCATTTGTAAGCGCCTTCCTGACAGCGCCCGCGCCCGGGTGCTGCCTATACTCGACGCCACATGCAAGCCTGGATCAACCACCTCCTGGAACTGCTGGCGCTGCCGCAGTTCGGCCTGAGCACCGTGTTCGTGGTGTCGTTCATTTCGGCAACGCTGCTGCCGCTGGGGTCGGAGCCGGTGGTGTTCGGCCTCGTCAAACTCAACCCCGCCATGTTCTGGCCGGCCGTGCTGGTCGCGACTGCAGGCAACACCCTGGGTGGCGCGCTCGACTGGTGGCTGGGTTTCGGTGCGCACAAGGTGGTGGATAAATACCAGCATTCCTCGCACCACGGGCGCGCCGTGCGGTGGCTCGAAAAGCTCGGCCCCAAGGCCTGTCTGCTGGCCTGGCTGCCGGTGGTGGGCGATCCGCTTTGCGCGGTGGCGGGCTGGCTCAAGTTTCCGTTCTGGCCGTGTCTGGCCTACATGGCCATCGGCAAGTTCGCGCGCTACTTTTTGATGACGGGCAGCCTGATCTGGGCCTTTCCGGGCATCGTTCCGATTCCGGGCTAAAAGCGCTCGTGCGGCAACAGAAACCGCCACTGGCCGGGCTGCAGCCCGCTCAGCGGCACACGGCCAATGCGTATGCGCTTCATCGCCTCCACGGTCAGGCCGACGCTCTCACAAAAATAAGCCACCTGTCCGGGCCGCTCGCCCTTGAGTGCAAACCGCAGCCGGGCCTCGCTCTGCCAGCTGACTTTCGCGGGTGGCAGCAACACCCCGTTGAAGGTGAAGCCATGGTCAACGCGGTTCAGGCGCTCAAGCCCGCCGGGCTTGATGGTGCCGCTGACTTCGACCAGCACTTCATGCTCCATCACGCTGGCGTCCTCACGCAGCTTGCGCGCGACCCGCCAGTCGTCGGTAAACACGACCAGGCCACTCGCGGCCGGGGCCAGTGAGGTGACGAGCTCAGCACCCGTGAAATGCTTTTTGAGCGGACGAATGCCTGAACGGTCATCCGGCGAACGCGTGGCCATCGACAAATCGGACAGCACCGGCTCCCGGCCTGCCGGCTTGTGCAACAGAAAAGTCACCGCCGTCGAGCCGAGCAGGCTGGCGTCTTTCGAGATGGCAACCGTCTGGTGCAGGACCCGGAATTGCGGCTCTTCAACCACCACGCCATCGACGCTGACCCAGCCGCCTTCGATGTAAAGCTCGGCCTCCCGGCGCGAGCACGAAAGCATCGCGGCCACACGTTTGGCCAGGCGTTCGTCAGGGCGGACGGGCTGGTTCGTCACCGGCTTGACCCGTGCAGATATCGGTTGGGCAGAATAACAGTTGCTATAATTTTCCTAGCTGCTCGCGCAGGTAGCGATTGGGCTGCAGGCCTAAAACACTCTGAAACCGAGCCCGCTCGGCGTGTGCGGGCCGTCGGGGCGCCGCACATCGGGAACGACATTCGGGGCCCCGCTCAGGCGCTGAAAAGAAAGTTCATCACGTCGCCATCCTTGACGACATATTCCTTGCCTTCGCTGCGCATTTTGCCGGCGTCCTTGGCGCCCTGCTCGCCCTTGAAGGCGATGAAGTCGTCAAACGCGATGGTCTGGGCGCGGATGTAGCCTTTTTCAAAATCGGTGTGAATCACGCCCGCCGCCTGGGGGCCGGTGTCGCCGACGTGAATCGTCCAGGCGCGCACTTCCTTCACGCCGGCGGTGAAGTAGGTCTGGAGACCCAGCAGCTTGTAGGCCGCCACGATCAGGCGGTTCAGGCCCGGTTCCTCCTGACCGATCTCGGCGAGAAACATTTTCTTGTCTTCTTCGTCCATGTCGGCCATTTCGGCTTCCATCTTGGCGCAGATCGCCACCACCGGCGCGTTCTGCGCTTTCGCGTAGGCCGTCAGGCGGTCGAGAAAGGGGTTGTTCTCAAAGCCGTCTTCGGCGACGTTGGCCACAAACATGGCGGGCTTGGCCGTGATGAGGAAAAACTGGCCCAGCAGAGGCAGCTCTTCCTTGCTGAATTCGACCGTGCGCACGGGCCTGGCTTCATTGAGGGCGGCCTGGCATTTTTCGAGAATAGCCACCAGCTTGATCGACTCCTTGTCACCCGAGCGCGCGGTTTTGGTGACGCGGTGCAACGCTTTTTCAACGGCCGCCAGGTCCGCCAGGCAAAGCTCGGTCTGAATGACTTCAATGTCGGAAATCGGGTCCACCTTGCCCGCCACGTGAATCACGTTGTCGTCTTCAAAGCAGCGAACGACGTTCACCGTGGCGTCGGTTTCGCGGATATGGGCGAGAAACTTGTTGCCCAGACCTTCACCGGTGCTGGCGCCGGCCACCAGACCGGCAATATCGACAAACTCGACAATCGCCCGCTGCACCTTCTGGGGGTTGACGATGGCTGACAGGGCGTCGAGCCGGGCGTCAGGCACCTCGACGATACCCACGTTGGGCTCGATGGTGCAAAACGGATAGTTTTCCGCCGCAATGCCCGCCTTGGTCAGGGCGTTGAACAGGGTGGATTTTCCGACGTTGGGCAAGCCGACGATGCCGCACTTCAAACTCATGACAAACCTTCAAAAACAGGGGGTGAAGTGTATGCGATGCGGGTTGGCAGCCTCCCCGGGCGCCCGGGCTCGCGGGGCCGGGAGCGGCTTAAAAGCTGAAATTCGCCTTGACCTGCTGGCCCACCCGGAGCTGGCAATCGACGCCCTGCAGCACGATGGCATTCATGCCGAAGCTCACGGCGCCGTCAAGCCGCGCATCCTGGCGATAGCCTTGCAGCGTGTCGCCCACCTCGGGGCTGCTGATGGCCGTGGCCGGGTCGATGTTGGGAATCGGGCAACGTGGACAGGGCTTGACGGCCTTGAGCCGCACCACACCCTCGTCGCTGCCGATGTGAAGCTCGCCAAGGCGGTCTTCATCATGCGGCGCCAGCGCCGTGGCATCGCTCGCGTCCGCCAGGTCGCCCAGCACGATGTTGGGCCGAAACCGCAGCATGCCGACAGCCGCCGAGCCGCTTGCAAGCAGCTTGTCGTTGAGCTGCCGCAGCGAGGCCTCGCTGATCACCAGCAGGGAAAAACCGTCGCTGAACTGGTTCAGCGCCTCGATGTCCCCCGTCCACTGCGCGCTCGACATCCGCTTGTGGTCCGGGTCAAAGCGCACCAGCCGCGCCGTGGTTCCCAAAAAGTCGGAGAACCACTGGGCCGCCACGGCGCCCATGTCAAAGGCGGCCACCTCGTCGTCCCACACCCGCACACGCACCGGCCCCTCGACCTCGTCGAGCTTCACGTGCAGCGCCAGCATGCCGGGTGCGCGCAAGATCATCTCGTGGTATTTGAGCTGCGGCTGGATCTGCGCCATGCGCGGCAGTTCGCGCTGGGTCAGGAATTGCCCGCGCGCATCCACCACCATCCAGGCGCGGTCGAATTCGAGTCCGGTTTCGGTCAGGATGGCTTCCTGCACCTCCACCCCGGCGCACGACTTGACCGGATACACCAGCAGCCGGGCGACCACGGCCTGCAGGTCTGCCGGCTGGGTGGAAAACGCCATGGCGGCAGCCTCGTTTGAAATCGTCGTCATTGAATCGCTCACTTTGCCCAGATCCTTGTCGTGTTCCGCGTTCCATGCCGGAGCCGGTGAATATCCGGCAGCGGCAGCGGCCATGCCGCGCGCAAAGACTGAATTTTGCACTGCCTTCTAAAATGGGGCATGTCCAGGTCCTTTGATGTTTGTATTCGTGGTGACGGTGTCGTTGGCCACACGCTTGCCCTGCTGCTGGCGCGCGAGCGCCTGCGGGTGGCCCTGGTCAGCCCGCCTGCGGCCTCGCCCGCGCCTGAAAACACCCCTGCCGACGTCCGGGCCTACGCCCTCAATGGCGCCTCGCGCCAGCTGCTTGAAACCCTGCGCGCATGGCCCGACGCGGCCTTTGCCACGCCTGTGCGTGAAATGCAGGTCTGGGGCGATGACGGCGGCAAACTCGATTTCAGCGCCCAGAGCCTGACCCGGAGCGCTGCGGGTGGCAGCAGCGACAGCGCGCTGGCGTGGATTGTCGATGTGCCCGAACTGGAGCAGCAATTGCGGCAGGCCACGCGCTACCAGGCGCAGGTTGAAATCGTCAGCGGGGCCCCGCCGGCCGCCCTGACGGTCATTTGCGAAGGCCAGCACAGCAGCAGCCGGCATGAATTGGCCACGCACGTCGCCGTGAAGTCCTATGCGCAAAAAGCCATCGCGGCGCGGCTTGAATCGGCTCAGTCCCACGGGGGCGTGGCACGCCAGTGGTTCGCCGGCGGCGACGTGCTGGCGCTGTTGCCGATGGGCGGGCCGACTGGCAGCGCGTTGGCCCTGGTCTGGTCGGTTTCGCTGGAGCGTGCCAGCGCACTGCAAAAACTTTCTGCCGAGGCCTTTTGTGCGGCCCTGCAGGCCGATTGTGGGCCGGACGTCGGCGAGCTGCGCCTGACCAGCGAGCGCGCATCCTGGCCGCTGAGCCTTTCCAACGCCACGCGTTGGGTCGGCCCCGGCTGGGCGCTGGCGGGCGACGCCGCGCACACGGTGCATCCGCTGGCGGGCCAGGGCCTCAACCTGGGGCTGGCCGACGCCGCCAGCCTCGCCTCCGTCATCGCCGGGCGCGAATACTGGCGTTCACTGGGCGACGAAAGA
>NCGI01000142.1 GCA_002256925.1 Polaromonas sp. 28-63-22 | reverse complement strand
GCGCATCACGCTTTGCAGATCGGCCATTTCTTGTTCGTTCAGTTTCAACGGTGTCATACCTCCGGATATCGAGGCTACACCGTCAATTTCAATGATTCAATCTAGTAGTGGCGGTTGCGCCGGTTTTTCTTTGCCGAAGCCCGTTGGCCCGAGCGCTTATCCACGACGATCTCGCCGAGATGACTTAGATCGCCCAGATTCCGGATAGCGTTGAGTGAATTGCGCCGCGGCATGCTCGGTAAAAGTAGTGGGGGTATGAAAAGGAAAAGAGAACGAGCGGGCCGCCGTGAAAACGGTCAAACAAGCTGCGTCAGCAGCCATCCCGTGGCGGCGATATGGCCGAGGGTCACTACTACCGACAAACCATGCAACCACTTGAAACGCCGGCGCTGTCCAGCGTCGGTTGCGCGGTTGATCGCTGGCATCAGAATCTGCCGCACGAGCACGGTAGTGGCGGCAACGACGCCCATCAAAACCGTAAACCTTGTGTCATGGGACCACCACAACAAAGCAGCCACGGCCGCCGTGACGATCACAAACCCGTAAAACCACGGGAAAGCCCGGCGCAAGGTGGCACCCGCAGTTTGCGCCGGCAACGCTGCAAATAGAAACGCAGCAAACCCGAAAGAGTACAGCGTCATACCGCCGAACAGAAGGGCCGAGCTCAAGACGGCAAATGACAAAATCATGGAGCGACTACCTTGGAAGTGAATGTCAGTGGTTGTTTGTCCGAGTGAACACGCCCGTTTATCCCACCGGTCTGGGAACAAGGGTTCCGTAGGGCTATCCGGACGCGATCAGTCTGGTCGATGCAACCGATGGAGCGCTGCAGGCAGGGCGCCGGTCGGGGTTTTAAGCAATGCTCACACCATCCTCCATCTCAAGTTTTAGGGCAATGTAAGACCCTCAGCGACGGCCACCCGCTCCAGCGCGGCTTCGAATAACAGCCGTGCACCGCCCGCGACCCGTTGCAGGTAAGCGTGCAATTCGGCATCGGCTGGGCTGCGTTCGGCGCAGTCTTTGCTGTAGGCCTCAAAGCCGGAGATCTGCATTAGCAGCTCTGCCACGTGGCTGGGGCATTCGCAGGCAACGGTGGGCGACGACCCAGCAAATTCCGTCAAGGTGACGTCGTCAAACCGACGTGCAGGCACAGTGCTCGGGATTAAGCCCATCGCATGGAGCGACCAGACGTTGGTGCTCGCGCTGCCTCCTGCGTAACTGCGAACATCCGTGTCTTCGACGGCTGCAGGCTCCAACGACGCCAGCCATGCTCGCAGCGCATCATCGCCAGCCGGTTCACGCGCCAAGACAGCACCGGTGCCTGCCAATGCGTCGCGGGCGCCTGCGCCGGCAAAGCGGTAGGCTACTGCCACACATCTCGCTCGCAAGGCATCTTGCGCGGCTTTCAGCTCGGGTAGCGCGCCGACCTGCAAACCCGACGTTTGCCACAGCAGCAGGTCCACAGCCGCATCAGTCGAGAGCGCGGCGGCGTGCGCGGCTTCGGCCAGCAAATTAAATATCCCTACCACCTGCAGCGGTCTTCCCAACCTGCGAAGGACAGTGGGGCGCTGCAGTCGTCGCGCCATGGCCTGACCCACTACAACGATTCGCAGTGGTTCCTTGCGCCGGGGTAATTTACTGCGCGCTTGCGCTTCATTGTTCGAATGCGTGATCGCCACCTTTCGTAAGTGGTCGATGTCCAGGCCGGCCAGCGCGCCGATGGCGTGTCCAAGCTCGGTCAGTTGGCGCAGCAGCACCACGCGCTCCACGTCGGCGCTGGAGTACAGCCGATGCCCTGAGCGTGCGGTGAGCGGCTTTACCGCCTGATAGCGCTGCTCCCAGATACGCAAGGTCGACACCGGCATGCCTGCCATGCGCGCTACAGCTCCGCTTCGAAAGGTCGGCTGCGCTGGGGCAAGCGACGGCGGGGGTGGGGGTGGGGGTTGGGGTTGGGGTTGGGGTTGGGGTTGGGGTTGGGGTTGGGGTTGGGGAGATTGCTTTTTGCGAGCCATAGAAAGCGCTTTTGAGGTTAGCTGAGTCGTTTTTGAGTTGTATTCTTGTTGCATTTTAAATGGTTTTTTGTATATGAGTTCATGACGAGTTGGTTTTGTTTTATCATCCGGCTATGGAAAATTGGACGCATTCTGCCCCGACCGTGTACTTCGACGGTGGCTGTACTGTTTGTTCACGCGAGGTGGCGATGTACCAGCGGCAACCGGGCGCTGACGCGGTGCGCTGGGTTAATGTCGCGCATTGCGATCCCCTGGGATTGGGCTCCGGCCTATCCCGAGAAGCCGCCATGACACGGTTGCATCTGCGCCGCCCCGATGGCACCTTGGTCAGCGGTGCCGAGGCCTTCACCACCCTGTGGCGTGCGCTTCCGCGCTGGGCATGGCTGGGGCAGATGCTTGGCACGGGCGCCACGCTGTGGCTACTGGAAGCCAGCTACCGAATTTTCCTTATCGTGCGGCGTGGATGGCGAAAGGCGTAACCAAGGCTGGTTTAAAAATTCCTCGATCCGCCAAGCTCTCGGCGTACGCGATCTTTCCCAGTGGCTTGCCTTAAACAAAAGAAACACGCATGAACAACACACAACACACGACCCAGATGACACTGGCAGCAAGGAACGTTGCGCTCGGTTCAACTGAGTGTGGTCAAACCAGGCTCGACGACAGCAATCCACCGGCGGTTCGCTGGGCTGGGCGGCCGACGGGAACACGACCTACCCCCACAAGGATTCGAATTATGCGGCCAGTCAGGGCTGGTGCAGCACCTAAACCAAGAAGGGCTGATGATGTCTGATCTGTACACGGTGGCCCAAACGGGTGCTGGTGTCGCGCCGGGCAGCAGTGGTGCCAGCTTGATGATGGCTCCAAGTCACACCTTGCCATCCGAGGTGGTGGCCGATCTGCGCACCGACCACGCGGGCGAAACTGGTGCCGTGTGCATTTACCACGGCGTGCTGCGCTTTGCGCGCGACCCCATGCTGCGCAGCTTCGCCCATCGGCATCTGGCGACCGAGCAAGCCCACTTGCAGCAGATCGAGGGTTGGCTGGCGCCGGCCCATCGCAGTCGTTTGCTTCCGGCATGGCGGCTGGCGGGATGGTTGACTGGCGCCTTGCCCGCTTTACTCGGACCACGCGCCGTGTACTGCACGATCGAAACGGTCGAGCAATTCGTGGACCAACACTACGACGAGCAGATACACCGGCTTGAGGCGCATCCAGCGCTGGGCCCACTGCGCCAGACCTTGCTGCAATGTCAGGGTGACGAAGTGGCCCACCGCGATGAGGCAGCAGCTGCGCGCGGTGCGGTGGAACTTGGCGTTGTGCTGCGCGCATGGTGCTGGGTAGTGGCCGCCGGGTCGCGCGGCGCCGTGGCTGTTTGCCGCCATATCTGATCGGTACCTGCATGGCAGCGATTGCTTCGGAAATCGAGCGCTTCAACCACCTCAGCGCCACTTGGTGGAACAGCACTGGGCCCATGCGGCCGCTGCACGTGATCAACGCCTTGCGCCTGCAATATGTGATCGATCAGATTGCGTCGCATTTTGGACGTGAGCGCGCAACTGCAATGGCGGGTTTGCGTATTTTGGACGTGGGCTGCGGCGGCGGGCTTTTGGCTGAGCCCTTGGCCCAGCTGGGAGCGCGCGTGGTGGGCGTAGACGCTTCACCCGGCAATGTGGCTGCAGCGCGGCTGCATGCCGCATCACAGGGGGTAGCGGTCGACTACCGATTGGGCGAGCCAACCGACGTGCTGGTTAAAGATGAGTCATTCGACGTGGTGCTGGCACTTGAAGTGGTCGAGCACGTTGCCGACGTGCCCGGATTTGTCGACACCGTGGCGCAGCGTGTGGCGCCGGGCGGGTTGCTGTTCGTATCGACCATCGACCGCACATGGAAGAGTTTCGTCTTTGCCATCCTGGGTGCTGAATATGTGCTGCGCGTGCTGCCGCGCGGCACGCACCAATGGCGGCGCTTCGTGCACCCGGCCGAATTAGCCGCCGCCGTGAGCCGTTCGGGCTTGCAACAGTACGACCTCCGAGGTATGCGGTACTTGCCACTGTTGCACCAGGCCTCCTGGTGCCGCGACACGCGTGTCAATTACATCGCTGCTTACACGACGAAGGGCGCCCACGCGCTTTTGAGCGACCGACAGGGTTGGAGCGTTACGTGAACATCGGGAGCTACCCATGGCGCATTTAAGACACCGGGTGCTTTCTGACCAGTTCGATCTCAACGCTGCTGCCTTCGAGGCTATTGATCTCGAGCGGAATAACCTTTGGATGGTCAACCAGCAAAGCACCCCGCCTCGCGTCTGGTCGAGCAAGCAGCAAATCGCTTTTCTGCTGCCGAGGAACGCTGGCAAGGCTTTTGGTGTAAAGATCGCCGCGCGACTGACGGATGTACAGCGTCAGACCATTGTGCGACGGACTGACGCCATCCGCCTCAGCAAGATGAGCGCGGCTCGATGAAGCCGCTCGGCCTGTTCCCGGCGACGCATACGGCAGCCCTGGTCCGAATCGCTGCCGTGCGCCCAGCCGACTACGCGCGCAGCCGCAACGCCATCGACGGCGCGGTGACGCAACTGTCGCCCTACATCACGCACGGTTTCGTCAGTCTGCCCGAGGTGCTGGCCGGCGTGGCCGCGCGGCACCGGCTGGATGTACAGCACAAGTTTGTTTTTGAGCTGGGCTGGCGCGAATACTTCCGCCACGTGTGGCAGCACCGTGGCGACGAGATACTGCATTCGCTGCACGACGGCCTTCTGCCAGATCACGGTTATGCCACCGAGCTGCCAGCCGACATCCGACAGGCGCGCACCGGCGTGCCGGCCATCGACATGACCGTGCGCACCCTGTATGCCACCGGCACGCTGCACAACCACGCCCGCATGTGGCTGGCAAGCTATGTCGTGCATCTGCGTAAGGTGCACTGGCGCGTGGGTGCGGACTGGTTGGTCGCGCACCTGCTCGATGGCGACCTGGCCAGCAACCACCTGAGCTGGCAGTGGGTGGCCGGTACCGGCAGCAGCAAGCCCTATCTCTTTAACGCCGAGAACGTGGCCCGCTATGCGCCACCCGCCTGGCACAGCACTGGTACGGTGATCGACTGCTCATACGAGACGCTGGACGCCATGGCGCGTAGCGAGCGACCCGTCAGGGCCGCATCGCTGGGTGAGGGCGTGGAGGAACCTGCACTCTGGAAGGTGCCCCGCGGAGTGATCACGGCCCCGCCACAGGCCGCCGAAGTGGCGGGGCGCGATGTGTGGCTGGTGCACCCCTGGGCGCTCGGAGAGCCCCACGCCGATCAGCCGGAGGGCTGCGTTCGGGTGGGCCTGTGGCCCGCAGAGCACCACGCCGCCCGGCCCTGGAGTGGGGCGCGTTGGGCCTTCGTGGGCGAGCGCATGGCCTCGCTCACTTCAGTGCGCTGGCACGCCAATCGCGATTCGCTGACGCAGGCGCTGGCGGGCGCTCACTCGGTGCAGACGCTGGCCAACCCTCATGTCAGTGGGTTGCTGCCCCACTGCGTGGAGCAGCACGCACCGATGCACCTGTTTGCCGACGTGGGTCACAGCTGCTATTCGTTCTCCACCTGGTGGAATCGCACCATGCGCGGCGTGAAGTCGCTAGGCGATCTGCCTGGCTTGACGGCGCTGGGCGCACGCGGCGCAACCGGTCCAGCGCATGGTGCTGTCACCGCCACGTCCGTCAGCCCCACGCCGCCTTAGCGCGCCCGATGATCTGGCCCTCAGAGTTGATGCTCATTGGAGATTTTGTGCCGGTGCAGGGCGCTGATCGCAGGGACCGACCAGTTTGAGCGTGAATCAGCCTCGAAATCGGCTATGTTGTTCGGCGATTAAAGTTTGGATGCCAATGAATAGAAGTAGCTCCGTTTGTCTGAACAAGATTGCCTTCGGATTGATCATCTGGTCAGTCGCGGTGAGCGAGTCCGAGAAGGCCTCGAAAGCCTAGTACGTCAGCACGTAAGTTTAGAAACATAATGACGCCCCAACTTTCGATCTGCGTCCTGCCGAGTGAAGCTCCACTCGATGGTCCGCTGTTCGGT
>NCGI01000141.1 GCA_002256925.1 Polaromonas sp. 28-63-22 | reverse complement strand
CCAGGTTGACCTGCTGTGCGACCAGACCACGCAAACCGTGCCGATGATCAAGGAAAACCGCGTCAAGGTGTTCGGCGTCACGTCCTCGACCCGCCTGGCTACGCTGCCCAATGTGCCGACGCTGGCCGAGCAGGGCCTCAAAGGTTTTGATGTGAAAGTCTGGCACGGCATGTATGCGCCCAAGGGCACGCCAGCGCCCGTGCTTGAAAAAATCAACGTCGCCCTGCGCGCCGCCATGCAAGACCCGATGGTCAAGCAGCGCCTGACGGATCTGAGTTCGGACATTCCGTCGTCCGACAAGATGACCCCTGCGGGCTTGAAGACGCACCTCGAAGCCGAAATTGCCAAATGGGGTCCGGTGATCAAGAAAGCTGGCGTTTACGCTGATTGAGTCTGATTTATTGACCGAATAGGCCGATAGCCCAGGTAGTACCTGCGCGAGAAGCTATCAAGTTAATAGCAACCCATTCATAAAAAGGCGCGCCATTGGCGCGCTTTTTTTATGGCGCTGCAAGTTGTCGTCACCAGTTGTTGCGCAGTTCCCGCAATTTGGCAAACACCGTTTTGGCATCGGGTTGGTCCGGCAACTCGGGAAACTTATCGCGCAGCCGGGCGATCAGCGTGGGGCTGCTCAGGCGAAAAAAGGTGTTGATCAGCTTTTCTTCCGCCAGGGTGGTGACGGCTGATTGCGCCGGGTCGTGGTCGGTCACGGCGGGCAGGCGGGCTTGGGCCGCAGCGTTGTCGGGTTCCTGCGCCAGCGTGAACTTCAGGTTGTTTTCAATGTAGTCGTGGCCGGGGTACACCAGGGTGTTGTCGGGCAAGCGCGCCAGTTGTTCGGCGAAGGTGCTGTACAGCGCGTTCACGTCGCCGCCGTTGTGCACGTTGCCAGCCCCGGCATTGAACAGCGTGTCGCCTGAAAAAAGCGCCGGCTGATCCGTGTGCGAGCGCAGGCAGATGTGGCACAGCGTGTGGCCGGGCGTGTCCAGGCATTCCAGCTCGACCGTCTTGCCGACCTTGATCACGTCGCCGGCCTTTACGCCTCTAGCCATGCCGGCGATTTTACCGGCCGCCTTGTGGTGCGCAATCACCCTGGCGCCGGTGGCGGCCACCACGGCTGCATTACCGCCGGTGTGGTCGTGGTGTTCGTGGGTGTTGAGAATCTGCGTGATCTCCCAGCCCTTTGATTTGGCTGCGGCCAGGCACTTTTGATGGTCGAGCGGGTCAATCGCCAGCGCCTCGCCGGTCTCGGGGCAGGCGATCAGGTAATTGAAGTTGCGGTAAGCGTTCGTGGTCCAGATGCGTTCGACGATCATGGTGATTTCCTTGATTCCGTTCGCCCTGAGCTTGTCGAAGGGTCAGCTCGAACAGACTTGGTGCCGGACAAAAAATCCTGGGCTTGGACTGGCATTGTAGGAGTCCACGGCGCATCAGGCAGGACCGTACGAGGTCGTCAACGACGGCTTGCGAGGCTGATTTTATAAGTCATTCAGGCCGCTAGCCCAGGTAATACGTGCGCAAGCAGCTATAAAAAAAGGAGCGCCTTGTTCGGCCCACCAGTTGCTGACCTGCACCCAGACCCCGCAACGCAACACCCAACCAGATCACTTGCCGGCAGGCTGCTCCGTCTTCGGCCGGTAGTCACACCAGGGCGCCACTGCGCACTGCCAGCACAGGGGGGTGCGTGCCATGCACACGTAGCGGCCATGCAAGATCAGCCAGTGGTGAGCATCGACCAAATACTCGGCCGGGATGCGTTTGAGCAGTTTCAGCTCGACTTCCAGCGGCGTTTTGCCCGGCGCCAGGCCGGTACGGTTGCCCATGCGAAAGATGTGCGTATCCACCGCCATCGTCGGCTCGCCAAAGGCTGAATTGAGCACCACGTTGGCGGTTTTGCGGCCCACACCCGGCAACGCCTCCAGCGCCTCGCGCGTGCGCGGCACCTGGCCGCCGTGCAGGTCCACCAGCATCCGGCAGGTCTGCAGCAGGTTTTTAGCCTTGCTGTGATACAGCCCGATGGTCTTGACGTGCGACTCGAGCTTGTCCAGACCCAGATCAAAAATCGCCTGCGGCGTGTTCGCCACTGGAAACAGCTTGCGTGTCGCCTTGTTCACGCTCACGTCAGTGGCCTGCGCGCTGAGCAGCACGGCCGTCAGTAACTCGAACACGCTGGTGTATTCAAGCTCCGTCACCGGCATCGGGTTGGCGGCCCTGAGCGTGGCGAAAAAGGGGACGATGTCGGCAGTTTTCATGCCTGTGAGTTTAGGCCGGCAAATCAGCCATGAATTTGTCAGCCTGCGCCAGCATGCCCGCGCGAATCGGCTTGAACACGCGTTGCGGGAAACCCGGCGGCAACAGCGTAGCCGCTTGCTCCAGCGCATCGGGCACCCGCTGCACCAGCGCCAGCATGTGGTCAAACGCCCCCGGCACGCCGCTTTGCTGCGCCAGCGTTTGCCAGTGGCGCGTCGTGATTTCGTGCACATGATAGTGAGTGTTCTTGCTTCTCAAAGCCATAGCCAGCTTCGCCCGCCGCGGGTGAACCTGGTTCGGCCCGGTTCCCATGATGGGCCACGCCGACAGCACGTCGTAAAGCGGCGTCATGTGAAAGCCGCCACCGCGCTCGAGAAAGATCGAAAAGTTCTTGGCATGCCCGTCCGTGGCGGCCATGAGCCAGAACGCGAGCTGGGCCTGGATGAAGGTCAGTTTGTCGGTGTTGGCTTTAGTGCCGCTACCCAGCAGGTTCAACCCGGCACCGATGCCCGGGCCGCCGTCGCTTTCGTACTTCAGGTCACCTGGCGTTCCGGTGGCCTGGCAAAAGTCTTCTTGAGGCAGCCGGGCGATCCAGCGTTGGTCGTCCATCCATCGGCGGTCAAATCGCTCGACGATCAAAACTTTCTGCCGGCCGAACTGCCCCATTTGGGTGTTGGCCACTTCAAAGCCCAAGCCCTTCAAAAGCGTGGCGCACAGCCATTCGTTTTCTACCGACTCCGTCATGTCTGCCCGCATGTTGCCGACCAGGCCCAGAGGTAGTTTGAAAATGTGCGTTGTAGGTGTTGCGCCGGCCGGTAAATGCCATCGGTCATTGACTTGCAACAGCGCGGTTTTCTCCTGCGCACCCGCAATCGAGATGCGAAAGTCATCGACGAGAGACCCTTCATCGCTGCCGTCACTCGTGACGTCGCCCAGCAGTGTCTCGACCTGGCTGTCAGTCAGTGGTGTGCTGTCGATCCGGTCGTAAGGCGGCGGCTGGCTGCCGGCGGGCATCAGCTGCAGTGCGCCAACGCAGTCACGGCCAATGGCGGCCAGCAAGTCTGCCGCGCGGATCGAAGGCGTGCCAAAACGGCGCCGCAGCCGCTCGCGAATTCGGTTGCTGTCGGGCAGCAGGTTGTCGAAGTAGTGCTCGACCGGCGCGCCCATCACGTCGCCACCACCGGCAGGTATCGGCAATGAAACCGACAGGGGACGTGCGTTCGGTGACTGTTGCCAGCCGTCGTCGTAACGAAATCCGGGTGTGCCGGTTCGCGTCCAGAACCACACACCGACGTGCTGACCGTTCATCCACACATCCAGGTCTGCGAAAGCCATGGTTTGGTTCTTTCCGCTACCAGTCGGTCGATGGACTGTTGGCCTGCGGAGCAGGCGACGGCGTGTTGCTGGCATAGCGCTGCGTATCGGCCAGCAGCAAGCGCGCATCAAGCGCGTGCAAGACCTGCAGCAACTGGTCCAGGCTTACCGCGCCGGGGTTCTTTTCAATGTCGGCCATGCGAACCTGTTTCACGCCTACGCGCTGGCCTAACGCTGTTTGCGTGAGTCCACGCGCCTTGCGCAACGATTTGATATGCACCGACAGCTGCGCCGATGTCTGAACGGGAAAGGTCTGTAGCGTGCTCATGTAAATACCACCTTTAAGTGATATTCGCACTTTATCGTTTTAAAACAATACTGTCAATATATCGCTTAAAGATGATTTTTAACGCGCGAGTATTGCTCACAACTTAATGGCCCAGTACTGCCGCTATCGCCGCCACGCAGCTACCGCCGCCTAAGCCGCTGTGGTGAAACCTTGACGCCAGCTTCCAGTTTTTTTCGCTGCCTGGCCACCACGAGCCTCGCCAAACTTAATGCAAGCAGCGTGATGACTTCCTTCGCCAGCACCGCCTTCGCCGCGTTGGTGCGCACTTGAACTGCCTGTCGATCTCTTAACGCCAGGGCAGGTTCAAGTTGCGCGCCGGGGGCTTCCACAGGCTGGCCTGCCTCGGCAGTCGCGGCCGTAGCGGCGACGGCTTTTGCGGCGGTTTGCGAACCGTGATGGTTCGCATGCACCTTCGTGAATTCCGCGCCCAGCAGAAAAATCTGCGCGGCGTAATACACCCAGACCAGCAGCACCACCAGTGAACCGGCCGCCGCAAAAGTTTCATTCATGCCGCTTTTGCTGATGTAGAGCCCGATGCCCAGCTTGCCGATTTCGAACAGCACGGCCGTGACCGCGGCGCCCACCCACACGTCGCGCCACGCCACTTTGGCGGTCGGCATCAGTTTGAAAATCATGCCGAACAGCACAGTCGCGATCGCCACTGAAATGGCGGTGTTCAGCAGATAAAGCAGGATTTCCCAGCCAGGCATCAGCCCGCCGAACCACGTCCCCAGGGCGGCCAGCCCCGCGCTGACCGAAAGCGACACCATCAGCAAAAAGGCCAGCCCGAGAATCAGGCCCATCGACAGCACGCGCGCCTTGAAAAGTGCGACCATGCCCGAAGGCTTCTCTGCCTCGGGCGTGTGCCAGATGCGGTCCAGCGCGCTCTGCAGTTCTGCAAACACCGTGGTGGCACCGACCAGCAAGATCACCACACTGATCAGCCCGGCCACCAGGCCGCGGTCAGTGTTGCTCGCGCCTGCAACGAGCCCCTGCACCAGATCGGCGCCGTCCTTGCCGATCAGCCCTGAAATCTGGCTGACGATCTGTCCCTCGACGGCCTCACGCCCGAACACCGCCCCCGCGATGGCGATCACGATCACCAGCAGCGGCGCCAGTGAAAACACCGTGTAGTACGAAATAGCCGCCCCCATGCTGGGCGCGAAATCGTCCACCCACGCCGTTGCCGCCTTTTTGGCCAGTTGAAATATGTCTTTCAGTTTCATGGTGAGCGAGTTTGTGGCAGCACAGCAGTACCGGTATGTCGGCGCAAACGCCGTCGCAGCCGCAGCCGCAAGCCAGTGCGTCAAAATAAGGGCGCCGCGTCTACAACCAAAAAAGTCACCACCATGCCATTGCAATTCGCCGACCGCCTCAACAACGTCGAAACCTCTGCCATCCGCGAGCTGTTCAAGCTGCTCGGCAAGCCCGGCATCATCAGCTTTGCCGGCGGCTTTCCAGACCCGGCCATGTTCGACGTGGAAGGCCTGAAAGAAGCCAGCGCCAAGGCATTGACTGAAGAGCCCGGCCCGGCGCTGCAATACGGCGCCACCGAAGGCTACCAGCCGCTGCGCGACCAGCTCAGCACCTACATGGCGACCAAGGGCGCCACCGTGGCGGCGAATGAATTGATCGTCACCACCGGCAGCCAGCAGGCGCTTGATCTGCTCGGCAAAACCATGATCAGCCCGGGCGACAAAGTGATCGTCGAAGGCCCGACGTTTCTGGCCACCATCCAGTGCTTCAGGCTGTACGGCGCAGAACTCATCAGCGCGCCCATCGACGCGCACGGCGTCAAAACCGACGAGCTTGAAAAACTCATCGCCGAACACAAGCCGAAGTTTGTCTATCTGATCCCCACCTTCGGCAACCCCAGCGGCGCCATGCTCAGCCTGGAGCGGCGCAAGAAAGTGCTGGAACTGGCGGTGAAATACAACACCCTGATCGTTGAAGACGACCCGTACGGGGACCTCTACTTCCACGCCGCACCCCCGCCAAGCATCCTGAGCCTGTCGAAAGACGTGCCCGGCAGCCGCGATTTGATCGCCTACTGCGGCTCGCTCAGCAAAGTGCTCAGCCCCGGCCTGCGCGTCGGCTGGATGATCGCCCAGCCCGAACTGCTCGCCAAAGCCACCATGTGCAAACAGTTCAGCGACGCCCATACCAGCACCTTCGCCCAAGC
>NCGI01000140.1:6133-8068 GCA_002256925.1 Polaromonas sp. 28-63-22 | reverse complement strand
GTGCCCGAGGCGCGCCGGCTGCAGACCGTGAGTTTTGAAGAGATGCTCGAGATGGCGTCGATGGGCTCGAAGGTTTTGCAGATTCGCTCGGTCGAGTTTGCCGGCAAGTACAAGGTGCCGCTGCGGGTGCTGTCGAGCTTTACCGACTGGGACATCGACATCAACGAAGAAGCGCAATCAGGTACTTTGATCAGTTTTGAGGAAGACGAAAAAATGGAACAAGCCATCGTGTCGGGGATCGCGTTCAACCGCGACGAAGCCAAAATTTCCGTGCTGGGCGTGCCCGACACCCCCGGCATCGCTTACCAGATTCTGGGTGCCGTGGCTGACGCCAACATCGAAGTCGATGTGATCATCCAGAACATCAGCAAGGACGGCAAGACCGACTTCAGCTTTACCGTGCACCGCAACGACTACGCGCGCGCCATCGACCTGCTCAAGGACAAGGTGGTGCCAAAGCTGGGCGCGAACGAGGTGGTCGGCGACGCCAAGATCTGCAAGGTCAGCATCGTCGGCATCGGCATGCGCAGCCACGTCGGCATTGCCAGCAAAATGTTCCGCGTGCTGGCCGAAGAGGGCATCAACATCCAGATGATTTCGACCAGCGAAATCAAGACCTCGGTGGTGATCGATGAAAAGTACATGGAGCTCGCCGTGCGGGCCTTGCACAAGGCCTTTGATCTGGATCAGCCGGCAGCCTGAACCCGCCGCGAACTCGTGAGATAATCCCGATTCTGGAAACGTGACCGAGTGGCCGAAGGTGCTCCCCTGCTAAGGGAGTATGGGGTGTAGAGCCTCATCAAGGGTTCGAATCCCTTCGTTTCCGCCAGACCTGTGATGGACAAGAAGCCGCCCTTGGGCGGCTTCTTGCGTTGGGCGCCGCACTGCGCGGCCATGGTTCAGCGCATCGCCGTGGGTCTGGGTAAACCATAGCGCGCCGCCACCGCTTTGTCCCGAAAATGAACGCTGCAGATCAGGCCCGATTCCTGCATTGTGCGTTGGTAGCCCACAAGGCTCCTGTTTTCATTCCAGGGCATACCGCCCGCTCCCCGAAAGGATTCCCATGACATTCTCAATCCCGATGACAGCCATCGTGCTGGCCGCAGGGCTGGCCACCACGGCCGGTGCGCAGACGCTGCAAAAAATTGCCGACGCCAACAAGATCACCGTCTCGTACCGCGAGGCTTCGGTGCCGTTCAGCTACCTGATCGGCTCGTCCAAGGCGGTGGGTTTTTCGGTGGAACTGAGCGAGGCCATCATTGACGATGTCCGCAAAAAGCTCAAGAAACCGAACCTGGAAGTGGCGTACATGCCCGTCACGTCGCAGAACCGCATTCCGCTGCTGGTCAACGGCACCTATGACCTCGAATGCGGCTCGACCACCAACAACACGGCGCGCGCCAAGGACGTGGCTTTCTCGACCAATATTTTCTACACCGGCACGCGTCTGCTGGTCAAGAAAAGCTCGGGCATCAAGAACTACGCCGACCTCGCCAAAAAGACAGTGGCCAGCACCACCGGCACCACCAACGCGCAGGTGATCCGCAAGTACAACGCCGACAAAAAGCTCGACATGCAGCTCGTGCTGGGCAAAGACCACGACGATTCCCTGCTGCTGGTGGAAAGCGACCGCGCGGTGGCCTTCGCGATGGACGATATCTTGCTGTTTGGCCTGATCGCCAACTCGAAAGACCCGGCCAGCCTGCAGGTGGTCGGTGATTCGCTGCAGGTCGAGCCCTACGCCTGCATGGTGCGCAAGGACGACCCGGAGTTCAAAAAGCTCGTGGACGGCACCCTGAACCGCATGATGAAGTCTGGCGAATTCACCCGGCTCTACACGAAGTGGTTTATGGGGCCGATTCCGCCCAAGGGCGTGAACCTGAACCTGCCGATGGGCGCCGAACTGAAAGCCAACCTCAAGGCGCTGAGCGACAA
>NCGI01000140.1:0-6098 GCA_002256925.1 Polaromonas sp. 28-63-22 | reverse complement strand
AATGATAGCGGGCGGCGGCTTCGCGCCTAGTCTGCCGATGCGCTCCAGCGGCTGTCCCAGGCTTTGTTCTGGGCTTTGTCGATATCGCGCCGGTCGCGCTTGGTGGGGCGGCCGACGTCATGGCTGGCGGCGGGGTCGCCGTTCAGTCGCCGCGCTTCGGCTGCCGCTTCACGCAGCCGCACGCTTTCTTCGGTTTCTTCGTAAAGCTGCTGTGCGACGGGCGCCGCGCCGCGCTGGCTGCTGATACCCCGCACCAGCAGCGTGCGGGTGATTGGGCCCTGGCGAAGGGCCACCGTGTCGCCGACCTTCAGTTCGCGCGCCGGCTTGGCTTCCAGGTCATTGACACGCACACGGCCCTTGCCGATTTCTTCGGCCGCCAGCGACCGGGTCTTGTAGAACCGCGCGGCCCACAGCCATTTGTCGATGCGTAATTTTTCCATCAGGCTCCATTTTGAACCATCCCCGACCCCCTTGCCTGAGCCGCCGGGGCGAGGGGCAGCCGTACCGTGGCGTCGAGCCCGGTCACCCGGCCGTGCGCCACCCGGTTGTCGAGCGAAATGGTGCCGCCCAGGGCGCTGGTGATCTCGCGGCAGATGGCCAGGCCCAGACCCGAGCCCGAGCGCACGCTCCCGGCCGAAAAAGGCTGGAACAGACGGGCAGCGAGTTCGGCGGAAATACCGGGGCCGCTGTCGCTCACGGTCATGGCGACGTAGCGCGTGTCGTGCACGATGCGTACCGTCAGTGCGCCGCCGGGCGGTGTGTGCCGGATGGCGTTGTGCAGCAGGTTGCGCGTCAGCTCGGCCAGCATCCAATCGTGCGAGAGGATCGGCGCCGGCCCGGTTTCGATGGCGAAGTCGATGTCCCTGGCGGCAATCAGCGGCGACAGATCCAGCGCGACCGTGCGCGCCACCTCGGCCAGATCGGTCAGGTCGGCCGGCGTGGTTGACGGCTGATCGCCACGGGGTCCGCTTTGCTGGCGCAGTTGCTCGACCTTCGCCAGCGCCAGCATCTGGTTGGCGAGCACGGTGGCGCGGTCAACGGTCTGGTTGATTTCGAGCAGGGCGCCGTGCGCATCAATGTCGCCGCGCAGGGCCGACTGCACCTGCACCTTGAGCACGGCCAGCGGCGTGCGCAACTGGTGCGCCGCATCGCGCACGAAGCGTTTCTGGTTGTCCAGCAGGTGCTGCAGCCGCGCCATGACGGCGTTGGTGGCATCGACCAGCGGCAGCAATTCGCGCGGCGCGTCGGGTGCGGCAATGGGCGTCAGATCACCTTCGGTGCGGGCCTGCAGGCGGGCGCTGAGGCGGCGCACCGGCTGCGTGGCGCGCTGCACCACCACCACGGCGACCAGCGCAATGACCGCCACCAGCAGCGCCTGCCGCCACAGCGTGTCGATGAGAATTTTTCGCGCCAGCGCCTGCCGCAGTTCCAGGGTTTCGGCGACCTGAATCACCGCCATGCCCCGGCCCTGCGGACTGGCCACCGGCTGCAGCAGCACCGCCACACGCACCGGCTCGCCCATGAACGCATCGTCGTAAAAATCGACCAGCGCCGCGTAGGGCGGCTTGGCTGGTATGGTGCCGCGCCAGAACGGCAGCTGCGCAAAGCCCGACACCAGTTCGCCCTGCAGGCTGGAGACGCGGTAGAAAAGCCGGCTCTGGTTGTCGGCCTCGAAGGCCTCCAGCGCGGCGTAGGGCACCGTCACGCGCAACGCGGACTGGCCGTCGTAGCCGGTGACCTCAAGCTGCTCGCCGATGGACTTGGCCGATGCAAGCAGGGTGCGGTCGTAGGCGGTGTTGAGGGCGCCAAAGGTCTGGTTGTAAAGGCTGAAGGTGTTGATGGTGACCAGCAGGCCAACCGGCAGCAGGATGCCCAGCAGCAGGAACCTGCGCAGGGAAACCGCCCGGGCGCTGGCCGCCGGCGGCCGGTTGCCGTGCCCTGACGGCGGCTGCGCCACGTCATGGCCGTCGCTGGCGTTCATGGCGCCACCTTCAGCAGGTAGCCCAGGCCGCGCAGCGTCATCAGCGTGACACCCGTGTCCACGAGCTTTTTGCGCAGCCGGTACACCACCACCTCGACCGCCTCGTACTGCACGTCGGATTCACCCGGAAACACCAGCGCAAACAATTTTTCCTTCGAGACCGCATGCCCGGGCTTGGCCATCAGGGCCTGCAGCAGGGCCAGCTCGCGCGGCGTCAGTTCCATCGCCAGGCCGTCGTGGTACACCGCGCCACTGTCGTTGTCGCAGCGCAGGCGGCCCACCATCAGGGGGCTGGCGTCGGCCGGGGTTTCAGCGGGCAGCCCGGGCCGGGTGCGCCGGCGGCCCAGCGCCCGCACGCGCGCTTCGAGTTCATCGAGGTCGAAGGGCTTGGGCAGGTAATCGTCGGCGCCCAGGTTCAGTCCCATGATGCGGTCGCCGACGGTGCCGCGCGCGGTGAGGATCAGTACCGGCGTGGCCAGGCCGCAGCGCCGGGCCTGCTCCAGCACCTGCAGGCCGTCGAGGCCGGGCAGGCTCAGGTCCAGCACGACGACATCGGGCAGGGCGCTGCGCCATTGCAGCAGCGCCAGCGCGCCGTCGCTGCAGCCCTGCACATCGATGCCCCGGCGGCCCAGGGCGCGTTGCAGGGCGGTTTGCATCGAGGCATCGTCTTCAATCAGCAGGAGTTGCAGGTTCGGCGGCATGGGCAGGACATTAGCACTTTCCCCAGTGCCTCCAGACAGCCATTTGACAGGCGCGGGGCGCATGATCGGCAAGTCAGAAAACGTCAAACATCCATTCCCAAGGAGACACCCATGCGTCGCGATACCTTTTTGAAGTCGATGGCCGCCTTCGTAGCCGCCGGGGGCAGTGGTTTCCCGCTGTCCGCGCTGGCCGCAGCCAACGTGAAAATGATGATTCCCGCCAATCCGGGCGGCGGCTGGGACACGACCGGCCGTGCCTTGGGCAAGGCCCTGACGGAGTCCGGCGCGGCCTCCACCGTGACCTACGACAACAAGGGCGGTGCCGCCGGCGCGCTGGGCCTGGCCCAGTTCGTCAATGGCAGCAAGGGCGACGGCAATGCCCTGATGGTGATGGGCGCCGTCATGCTGGGCGGCATCATCACCGGCAAGCCGCCGGTCAGCCTGTCGCAGGCCACCCCGATTGCCCGTCTGACCAGCGAATACAACGTGTTCGTGCTGCCTGCCAACTCGCCGTTCAAGTCGATGGCCGAGGTGATTGCGCAGCTCAAGAAAGACCCGGGCAGCGTCAAGTGGGGTGGCGGCTCGCGTGGCTCCACCGAACACATCGCCGCCGCCATGATTGCGCGTGAAGTCGGCGTGGACCCGGCCAAGATCAACTACGTGGCCTTCCGCGGCGGCGGCGAAGCCACGGCGGCCGTTCTGGGTGGCAACGTCACGGTCGGCGGCAGCGGCTACAGCGAGTTTGCCGAGTACATCAACACCGGCAAGATGAAGGCGCTGGCCGTCACGTCCGAGACGCGCCTGAAAGGCGTCAACGTGCCAACGCTCAAAGAGCAGGGCATCAATGTCGTGATCGGCAACTGGCGCGGTGTGTACGGCGCGCCGGGCATCTCTGCCGAGCAACGCAAGGCGCTGACGGACATGGTGCTGAAGGCCGTCAAGGCCAAGTCGTGGATCGAGGCATCCGAGAAGAACAACTGGACCCCCGCCGTGCTGACGGGTGCGGCGTTTGACAAGTTCGTTGACGATGACTTCGCCAGCCTGCGCGCGACCATGGTCAAGTCCGGGATGATCTAGCCGCCTCGCCCTTGTTCCTTCCCCGCTGGGGAAGGCGGGGGCAGTGTGCCGCCCGACCGCAAACCGTCCACGGACGCAGACTGTGGGGCTTTCGTCCGTCAGCGCGACGCGACCACCAGGATTCAAACCATGACAGAGACCAAAAATCCATTCCTGTTTCAGACGCTGGTGGGCGCCGGCGTGCTGCTGGTCGGCCTGGGGCTCGGCTTCGGCGCGCTCAGCATTCCGTCGGCCGCCGGCTATGGCGGCGTCGGCCCCAACTTCCTGCCGTGGCTGATTGCCGTCTCGCTGCTGGTTTGCGGCGGCTTCATTGTGTGGGAGTCCCGCAGCGGTGGTTTTCGTGCGATGGATGAACCCGCCGGCGGTCCGCAGCCCTACTGGCCAGGCTTTGCGTGGATGTCGGCCGGCCTGCTGGCCAACGCCGCACTCATCACCACGATAGGTTTCATTCTCAGCTGCACCGTGTGCTTTGTGCTGGCGGTTCAGGGCCTGAAGGGCGCCGAAGGCCGTGCCGACAGGCGCCCCGCCATCTGGCTGAAAGACGCGCTGATCGGCATCGCTATTTCCGCACCCGTGTACTGGATGTTCACGCAGTTCCTGGCTATCAATCTGCCTGGCCTCACCTCAACCGGGTGGTTCTAAATGGACATCTTCAACCAACTGCTGCAGGGCTTTGCCACCGCCGCCACGCCGATCAATCTGCTGTGGTGTTTTGTCGGTTGCGCCCTGGGAACAGCCATCGGCGTGTTGCCTGGCATTGGCCCGGCGGTGGCGGTCGCCATGCTGCTGCCGATCACTGTCAAGGTCGAGGCCACGGCGTCGATGATCTTTTTTGCCGGCATCTACTACGGCGCGATGTACGGCGGCTCGACCACGTCGATCCTGCTGAACACACCGGGTGAAACGGCCAGCATGGTCACGGCCATGGAAGGCAACAAGATGGCCAAAAGCGGCCGTGCCGGTGCTGCGCTGGCCACGGCGGCCATTGGCTCTTTTGTGGCCGGAACCATCGCCACCGTGCTGGTGACGCTGTTCGCGCCCATCGTGGCCGATCTGGCCGTCAAGCTGGGGCCGCCGGAATACTTCATGCTGATGCTGCTGGCTTTCACCACGGTCAGCGCCGTGCTTGGCAAAAGCACGGTTCGCGGCATGACGGCGCTGTTCATCGGTCTGGCGGCGGGCCTGGTCGGGCTGGACCAGATCTCGGCGCAGGCGCGCTACACCGGCGGCGTGCCCGAGCTGCTCGACGGCATTGAAATCGTGCTGGTCGCGGTGGGGCTGTTTGCGGTCGCCGAGGCCCTGTACGCGGTGCTGTACGAGGGGCGGATTGTCGATACGCAAAACAAACTGAGCCGGGTCCACATGACCCGGCGCGACTGGCGCCGGTCGTGGCCCGCGTGGCTGCGTGCCACGGCCATTGGCGTGCCGTTCGGCTGTATTCCGGCCGGCGGCACCGAGATACCGACTTTCCTGAGCTACGCGACCGAAAAAAAGCTCGCCAAGGGCGAAGACCGCGCCGAGTTCGGCACCGTCGGCGCGATTGAGGGCGTGGCTGGCCCGGAGGCGGCCAACAACGCCACCGTCACGGCGGCCATGATTCCGCTGTTGACGCTGGGCATTCCCACGTCAAACACCACGGCGATCCTGCTGGGCGCGTTCCAGAACTACGGCATCCAGCCGGGCCCGCAACTATTCACCACCTCGTCGTCGCTGGTGTGGGCGCTGATTGCGTCGCTCTATATTGGCAACGTGATGCTGCTGGTGCTCAACCTGCCGCTGGTGGGCCTGTGGGTCAAGCTGCTGAAGATTCCCAAGCCGTATCTGTATGCCGGCATCCTGATTTTTGCGACGGTGGGTGTGTACGGCATGCGCCAGAGCGCGTTTGACCTGTTTTTACTGTACGGCATCGGCGTGCTGGGCGTGTTGATGCGGCGGTTCGACTTCCCGACGGCGCCGGTCGTCGTCGGCATGATTCTCGGGCCGCTGGCGGAAGCCCAGCTGCGCAACGCGATGTCGATCGGCGAGGGCAGCGCGATGGTTTTTGTGCAGCGGCCGGTGTCGCTGATTCTCATCGGTGTGGTGGTGGCGGTCTTGCTGCTGCCACGCCTGGCCAGGCGCTGGGCGCAGCGGCGGGTACGGGCTTGAGGGTTGGCGCGCTGACCGGTGCAACCACCCGGCCAAGCGATGTTTTTAGTGTTTTTTTAAGAGATTGTGGCCTGTAGCCCAATAGCTACCTGCGCCAGCAGCTATCAAAACCATAGCGACCGGTGTGCCTGCCTGACTACCGGGCCGCGCCCAGTGCCAGCGCGGCGGCGCGGGAGGCGGCCCGTTGTTCGGCC
>NCGI01000139.1 GCA_002256925.1 Polaromonas sp. 28-63-22 | reverse complement strand
GGCCGCATCGGTTCGCGCAACACGCGCCAAAATGTCCTCGTTCTCAACAAAGGACAAGGCAGGCGCCTCGCCGGAGCCGTCCTTTTTGATTTTTTCGGCCGATGGCGCAGCCGGGCGCCAGTCAGCCACCGCCGCCGTCGCTATAAAAATAGTAGCTGCTGGCGCACGTTCCATAACGGCTTCAAGCATATTCCGTGCAGATTTCACATCGATACGCAGCACTCCGCGCGGCGTGGGCAAGCCGACCGGGCCAGCCACGAGTGTCACGGTCGCGCCGGCCTCGCGGGCGGCGCGTGCCACGGCAAAGCCCATTTTGCCGCTCGACAGATTGGTGATGCCCCGCACGGGATCAATGGCCTCATAGGTAGGCCCGGCAGTCACCAGCACGTGCTCCCCCGCGAGCGTTTTCGGCGCGAAGAAGGCGACGATGTCTTCAAGCAGCTGATCGGGCTCCAGCATGCGGCCGTCGCCGGTTTCGCCGCAGGCCTGAAAGCCGGTGCCGACACCCAGCACGGTGGCGCCATCGGCTGTGAGCTGCCCGAAATTGCGCTGTGTCGCCGGATGCGCGTACATCTCGCGGTTCATCGCCGGCGCAATCAGGAGCGGCACCTTGTCGATGGGCCGCGCCAGGCACATCAGGCTGAGCAGATCGTCAGCGCGCCCGTGCAGCAGCTTGGCCATGAAGTCGGCGCTGCACGGTGCGATCACTATCGCATCAGCCTCCCGCGACAGGTTGATGTGGGCCATGTTGTTGGCCTCGCGCTGGTCCCACTGGCGGGTGTACACCGGCCGGCCGCTCAGGGCCTGCATCGTCACGGGCGTGATGAACTGCTCCGCAGCCTCGGTCATGACAACCTGCACGGTGGCGCCTGCCTTGATCAGCGCCCGGCAGAACTCAGCCGCCTTGTAGCAGGCAATGCCTCCGGAAAGGCCCAGCACCAGGTGCTTGCCTTCCAGCTCGGGCGATTCAAGGGCCATCAGCGCTCCCGGCATGCGGTTTACGTCGTTCGTCATGCACCGCAATGTATCAGTTTGCGGAATTCGGCAGGATTGCAAACAGGCGGCCCATATAATCAGAATTTCTCACCTGCGCAACCTCGCGGTTCGTAACTGACATGACCAAATTTGTCTTCGTCACCGGCGGTGTGGTGTCTTCCCTGGGCAAGGGAATCGCCTCCGCTTCGCTGGCAGCCATCCTCGAATCGCGGGGTCTCAAAGTCACCCTCATCAAGCTGGATCCCTACCTCAACGTCGATCCGGGAACCATGTCGCCGTTTCAGCATGGTGAAGTGTTTGTGACCGATGACGGTGCAGAAACCGACCTCGATCTGGGCCATTACGAGCGGTTTATTGAAACCCGCATGCGCAAGGCCAACAACTTCACGACGGGTCAGATCTACAAAAGCGTGCTCGAAAAAGAACGCCGTGGCGAGTACCTCGGCAAAACCGTGCAGGTGATCCCCCACGTCACCAACGAGATCCAGGAATTCGTCAAGCGCGGTGCCGGCTTCGGCACGCCGGACGCGGTCGATGTGGCCATCGTGGAAGTCGGCGGCACCGTGGGCGACATCGAATCGCTTCCGTTTCTCGAAGCCGTCCGGCAAATGAGCCTGCGCATGGGCGCCAACAACACGGCCTTCGTGCACCTGAGCTATGTGCCATGGATCGCAGCAGCAGGCGAGCTCAAAACCAAGCCGACCCAGCACACCGCCAAGCAGCTGCGCGAAATCGGCATTCAGGCTGACGTGTTGCTGTGCCGGGCCGACCGCCGCATTCCCAACGAAGAACGCGAGAAGATCTCGCTGTTCTCGAACGTGCCCGAATGGGGCGTCATTTCCATGTGGGACGTGGACACGATCTACAAGGTGCCGCGCATGCTGCACGAACAGGGCCTGGATGGACTGATTTGTGACAAGCTGCGGCTCAACACGCCGCCGGCCAACCTGAAGCGTTGGGACGAACTGGTTTACGAGACCGAGCACCCGAAAACCGAGGTCAATATCGCCATGGTCGGCAAATATGTCGACCTCAGCGACAGCTATAAATCGCTCAACGAGGCCTTGCGCCACGCCGGCATGAAAAACCATGCCAGGGTGGTGATCGAATACATCGACTCGGAAACCATCACGGCAGACAACGTCTCCCGCCTGGCCAGGTTCGACGGCATTCTCGTGCCCGGTGGATTTGGCGTGCGCGGCGTCGAAGGAAAAATCTGTGCCGCCCGTTTTGCCCGCGAGAACAAAACGCCCTATCTCGGCATTTGCCTCGGCATGCAGGTCGCCACCATTGAATTCGCGCGACACGTCGCCGGCCTGAAGGACGCCAACAGCACCGAATTTGACCCCATCACCCCGCACCCCGTCATTGCGCTGATCACCGAGTGGAAAGACGCTGACGGCACCATCAAGACACGTCACGAAAAGTCAGACCTGGGCGGCACCATGCGGCTGGGCTCGCAAAGCTCGGACGTGGCGCCCGGCACGCTGGCTCACGAGATTTATGGCGATGTCGTGGCCGAGCGGCACCGTCACCGGTACGAAGCCAATGTCAACTACCTCGACGCGCTGCGCAAGTCGGGCCTGGTGATTTCCGCCCTGACCCAGCGTGAACAGCTCACCGAAATCGTCGAACTGCCGACAGAAGTACATCCGTGGTTTGTAGGTGTTCAGTTTCACCCGGAATTCAAGTCGACACCGTGGGCCGGGCATCCACTGTTCAATGCCTACATTGCAGCCACGCTCAAGCACCGCACGGCGGCGGGGCAAGACCATGCCACCGCGTCCAAACCTTTGAAGGCAGTCGCCTGACCATGAACTTATGCGGATTTGATATTGGCCTGAGCCAGCCCTTTTTCCTGATCGCCGGGCCGTGTGTTGTTGAGTCTGAGCAATTGCAGATGGACACGGCAGGCACCTTGAAGGACATCACGTCGTCGCTCGGTATTCCGTTTATTTTCAAGTCGAGTTATGACAAGGCAAACCGTTCCAGTGGCACCAGCTTTCGTGGGCCAGGCATGGACAAAGGCCTTGAAATTCTCGCCAAGGTCAAACGCGAGCTGAGCCTGCCGATCCTGACCGACGTACATTCCGAGGCCGAGATTGCCGCTGTTGCCCGCGTCGTGGACGTGCTTCAAACGCCAGCGTTTTTGTGCCGCCAGACCGACTTTATTCATGCGGTGGCGCAGTCCGGCAGGCCGGTCAACATCAAGAAGGGGCAATTCCTCGCGCCCGGCGACATGAAGAACGTCATCGACAAGGCGCGTGCGGCAGCCCGTGAAAAAGGCCTGGATGAAGACCGCTTCATGGCCTGCGAACGCGGCGCGAGCTTTGGCTACAACAACCTGGTGTCGGACATGCGCAGCCTGGCGATCATGCGCGAGACGCGCGCGCCTGTCGTTTTCGACGCGACGCATTCCGTGCAGCTTCCCGGTGGCAACGGCACCAGCAGCGGCGGCCAGCGCGAAATGGTGCCGGTGCTGGCGCGCGCCGCCATCGCGGTGGGTGTTGCCGGCATCTTCATGGAAACCCACCCTGACCCCGCCAATGCGATGAGTGACGGCCCCAATGCCGTGCCGCTGCATCGCATGAAGGCTCTGCTCGAAACGCTGCTGGAACTTGACCGTGTGACCAAGAAACACGGCTTTCTGGAAAACAACTTCAACTGAACCTGCCTGGAGAACGCCATGCCTTCCGCTTACATCATTGTTGACATGTTGATCTCGGACATGGCGCAGTACAAACACTACATGGCCGCAGCGCCCGCCGCTGTCGCAGCAGCCGGTGGCGAGTACCTTGTACGCGGTGGCCGCTTTGAAACCATGGAGGGTCAATGGCAGCCTGGCCGTATCGCCATGCTGCGTTTTCCGGACTTCGATGCGGCCAAGGCCTTTTACGATGGCGAGATGTACCGCGCAGCGAGAGCCAAACGCGCCGGCGCGACCCAGTTTTTCAACATGGTGCTGGTTGAAGGCGTCTAAAGCGCCCGGTTTTCAGTTTCTTGACTTTTAGTTTATTGATCCGTTTTTGAAAGAACATAAATGAGTGCAATCGTTGACATCGTTGGCCGTGAAATTCTTGACAGCCGTGGCAACCCGACCGTCGAATGCGATGTGCTGCTGGAGTCCGGCGTGATGGGCCGTGCGGCCGTTCCGTCGGGCGCCTCCACGGGCTCGCGCGAAGCCATCGAGCTGCGTGACAACGACACGTCGCGCTACATGGGCAAAGGCGTGCTCAAGGCCGTCGAATACATCAACACCGAAATCTCCGAAGCCATTCTGGGTCTCGATGCCAGCGAGCAGGCTTTTCTCGACCGCACGCTGATTGACCTGGACGGCACCGACAACAAGTCGCGCCTGGGCGCAAACGCCACATTGGCCGTGAGCATGGCCGTGGCCCGCGCCGCTGCTGAAGAAGCCGGCCTGCCGCTGTACCGCTACTTCGGCGGCAGTGGCGCCATGCAGATGCCGGTGCCCATGATGAATGTGATCAACGGCGGCGCCCATGCCAACAACAACCTTGATCTGCAGGAACTGATGATCATCCCGGTCGGCGCCCCCAGTTTTCGCGAGGCCGTGCGTTACGGTGCCGAAGTTTTTCATGCGCTGAAGAAAATCATTCACGACAAGGGCATGAGCGTGGCGGTCGGCGACGAAGGCGGTTTCGCGCCCAACGTGCCCAACCACGAGGCGGCCATCCAGATGATCCTGGAAGCCATCGACAAGGCCGGCTATGTGGCGGGCGAGCAGATCGCGCTCGGCCTGGACTGCGCGGCCTCCGAGTTTTATAAAGACGGCAAGTACGTGCTCGGCAGCGAAGGCCTGAGCCTTTCCGCCGACGAGTGGACCAACATTCTGGCCACCTGGGTGGACAAGTACCCCATCATCAGCATTGAAGACGGCATGGCCGAGGGCGACTGGGACGGCTGGAAAGTACTGACCGAACGCCTGGGCAAAAAGGTGCAGCTCGTGGGTGACGATCTTTTTGTCACCAACACGAAAATCTTGAAGGAAGGCATCGACAAGCACATCGCCAATTCGATCCTCATCAAAATCAACCAGATCGGCACACTGACCGAAACCTTTGCGGCCATCGAAATGGCCAAGCGCGCCGGCTACACCGCCGTCATCAGCCACCGTTCCGGTGAGACCGAAGACTCGACCATTGCCGACATCGCCGTGGGCACCAACGCCGGTCAGATCAAGACCGGCTCGCTCTCCCGCTCGGACCGCATGGCCAAGTACAACCAGTTGCTGCGCATCGAAGAGGACCTGGGTGACATCGCGACCTACCCAGGCAAGGACGCCTTCTACAGCATGCGCTAGGCACGCTCGTCCTAACCTGCCCGAACCCCGTTGAAAGACGTGCAAAAACGCTTCATTCCGGTCATCCTGATTGCGCTGCTGGTGATTTTCCACGCGCAGCTGTGGATCGGTCGCGGCAGCGTTACCAGCGTGCACGAGCTTCAACAGCGACTGGACGAGCAACTCGTCAAAAATACCCAGGCGCAGGCCGGCAACGAGCAACTGGCCGCCGAGGTTCGCGACCTCAAGGAAGGACTGGAAACCGTCGAGGAAAAAGCGCGAAGCGAACTGGGCATGGTCAAGCCCAACGAGATTTTTGTCCAGATCGCCAAGTAACCATCGCCCCGTGCGGCGGATGCCAACGCGCCGGCCCGACGCATGACAGCACTGAAGATCGCCTTGCTCGGTGCGCATGGCAGCGGCGCATCGTCGCTGGCCCGGCACCTGAGCACAGCGCTCGACGAGCGGGGCATCCAGGCCCAGATCGTCCTCGCGCGAGCCATCACGCCCGACATGCGAATGCCGGACTTCTCCCTGGTCTTTTTGCTGGGCCTGGGGCGCCCGGCTGCCGCCAGCGGACCGGCCCTGCCGATGGCCGACGCATCGATCCGCGCCGCCTTGCAGCACACCCAAACGCCGTACCGGGTCATTTACGGCAGCGACGCGCAGCGCCTGGCGCAGGTGCTGATGGCAGTCGATGCCATCAGCCCGGCTGACGCAGACGACCCGACAGAGCCCGACGCAGCCCGCCACACCAGCGCAGCGACATGGTCTTGCGAGCACTGCAGTGACCCGGCGTGCGAACGCAAGCT
>NCGI01000138.1 GCA_002256925.1 Polaromonas sp. 28-63-22 | reverse complement strand
GTCACCGGCCAGTGCTTTTTCCATATACAGCTTCGGCTCGCGAAACCTCACCTGCCGCACCACACGATGGGCAAAGCTGAGTTTGCCGTGCGCACCCGCGCCTATGCCAACGTAGTCACCAAACTGCCAGTAGTTGAGGTTGTGAAAACAGCGGTGACCGGGGCGGGCATAGGCCGAAACCTCGTAGCGCTGCAACCCGGCTGCTCCCGTCATTTCGGTGATCCGGTCGAGCATGGCGTAGGCCGTGTCTTCCTCAGGAATGACAGGTGGGAATTTGGCGAAATAGGTGTTGGGCTCAATCGTCAGGTGGTAGATCGAAATATGCGGAGGATTGAGCGACAGCGCCTGCCGCATGTCCTGCTCCAGATTTTCAAGGGTCTGGCCGGGCAGCGCGTACATGATGTCGAGGTTGAAGGTGTCAAACGCCTGCGCGGCTTCCTCGACCGCAGCGATCGCCTGCGCGCGGTCATGCACGCGGCCAAGCGCTTTGAGATGTCGGTCGTCAAAGCTCTGCACGCCCACCGACAGCCGCGTGACGCCTGCGCGGCGAAAGGCCTTGAAGCGGTCTTTCTCGAATGTGCCAGGGTTGGCTTCCAGCGTGATCTCGCAGTCAGCCCCCAGCCGCACCCGCGCACGAATGTCGCCCAGCAGCCGGTCGATGGCCTGCGGCGAAAACAGGCTGGGCGTGCCACCGCCTATGAACACGCTGTGGACGGTGCGGCCCCAGATCAGGGGCAGCGACGATTCGAGGTCAGCGACCAGTGCATCGATGTACCGCTGCTCGGGCATCTCGCCCGACACTTCATGGGAGTTGAAATCGCAATAGGGACATTTTTTCAGGCACCACGGCAGATGCACATACAGCGACAGCGGCGGAAGTGCAGCGAGCTGCAGCGTACCGTCGCGCATGTAGTGCTGGAGGTCTTGCTGCGCCATGGCCTAGGGCTGATGGATTTCAGGCTCAAGCCAGCGCTGGCGCATCAACTGCATCATCTGCCGCACGGCCTGGCCTCGATGGCTGTTGGCGTTTTTGACTTCCGGTGACAACTGCGCAAAGGTTTTTCCGAAAACAGGAAGAAACATCACCGGGTCGAAGCCGAATCCGTTGTCGCCCAGCGGTTCGCGGGTAATTTCACCCTCTACACGGCCGCAAGCGATCAGCGGCTCGGGGTCTGAGGCACAACGCACCGCAACCAACGTGCTCACCAGGGCAGCGCGGCGGTCGGCGATGCCGGCCATCTGTTCAAGCAAGGCTTTGACGTTGTTGTCATCGCCCTTGGCATAACCGTGCTGCGTGGCATAAAAGGCGGTGTCCACGCCAGGCAGCCCACCGAACGCGCGCACGCACAGGCCGGCATCGTCGGCCAGCGCGGGCAGACCGCTCAGTTGCGCAGCGTGGCGGGCTTTGGCCAGCGCGTTTTCGACGAAGGTGCGAAACGGCTCATCGGCTTCGGAAACACCCAGTTCAGACTGGCGCACCAGTTGCACGTCGAGGGGAGCCAGCATGGCCTGCAACTCGGCAAGCTTGCCCGGGTTATTCGATGCAAGTACGATTTTCATGATGAAAAAGGCCTCTAGACCAGACAATATATGCGCCAGCAGCTATCAATTCTGTAGCGACTGCTTTTGCAGCGTCACCAGCTCGGCAATGCCCTTTTCGGCCAGCAGCAGCAGCGCGTCCATCTCTTTGCGGGAGAAAGCCGCGCCCTCGGCGGTGCCCTGCACTTCGACGTAGTTGCCCACACCGGTCATGACAACGTTCATGTCGGTGTCGCACGCGAAGTCCTCGGTGTACTCAAGATCGAGCAATGGCGTGCCGCCCACAATGCCGACCGATATGGCGGCCACGTGGTCAAGGATCGGCGTTTCCTTGATTTTTCCCTCGGCCAGCAGCCGGGTCACAGCGTCTTGCGCCGCCACAAATGCGCCGGTGATGCTGGCCGTACGCGTACCGCCGTCGGCCTGAATCACATCGCAATCCAGGTAGATGGTTCGCTCGCCGAGCTTTTTCAGATCGAACACGGAGCGCATCGAACGGCCAATCAGGCGCTGGATTTCCTGCGTGCGGCCACTTTGTTTGCCCCGGGCGGCCTCGCGGTCGCTACGGGTGTGCGTGGCGCGGGGCAGCATGCCGTATTCAGCGGTGACCCAGCCCTCCCCGCTGCCTTTCTTGTGGCCAGGCACCTTTTCTTCCACCGAAGCGGTGCAAAGAACCTTGGTGCCGCCAAATTCAATCAGCACCGAGCCCTCGGCGTGCACGGTGTAGTGACGGGTGATTTGTACGGGACGAAGCGCGTCAGCGGCTCGTGCGCCGCTGCGATCAAACTGACTCATGGCGATAGACTTTCTGGCTCAAGAGGCCGGAACAGGTAAAAAAGGGATGGTTAGTCAGCAGGGTTTCGGGCTGCGGCCGGCGAGCGCCGACCGACGGTCCGTCACCGACGGCCATCAGGATTGTTCAGGCTTTGCGTGCAGCCGAGCGGCGAATAGCCTCGTTGATCTCGGCAATCGAGCGCTCAATCGACGCCTCATCAAGCTCGTCGACCAGCGTATCGAGCACGCCTGCCTGAATGGTCGAGGCAAACACCCCTTCCATGATGCTGTCGGTCGAGATGCCGCGGGTGGACTCAAACGCATCGGGCGTTTCCCACTCCATCGCCAGCACGGTGACGTTGTCGCTGTGCTCGCCACCCACGCGCAAGGCGTCTTCCACCAGATCAGGCACTGCGTCGGACACGCCCTTGCTGGCCATGTGGCGCACGATCTCGTCATCGCTCAGGCTGCCCCACAAGCCGTCGGAGCAAAGCAATAGCTTGTCCCCCTGCTGCAGGGTCACGAGGCCAGCCACATCAAACAACGGCTTTGTAGGAGAGCCCAGGCACGTAAAAAGAATGTTGCGGTTGATCCGCTCCAGTCTGATCACGCCGGCGCTTTTTTGTTCGAGGTACGAGTGATCGCGCGTGCGGGTCAGTAACTCGCCGTCGCGCACCACGTAAAGACGGGAGTCGCCGCAATGCACCCACGTCGCGCCCGTACCTTGCAAAATGACCGCCACCAGGGTTGTCCGGGGGGTGTCCAGCATGCCTTTTTCAGAGGCATAGCGAATAATCTGGTGATGCGCCGCCAGCAGCGCCTGCGCGAGAAACTCGGTCGTGTCCCTGATGACCGGGCGGGCTTCTTTCTGGTACAGGGCAGAAATGGTTTGCAACGCCAGCTGCGCCGCGACCTCACCTTCCGGATGGCCGCCCATGCCATCCGCCAGCACAAACAAGCCCGATTCCCGCGTGTAGCAGTAGCCCATGCGGTCTTCGTTTTTCTCGCGTCCGCCTCGGCGGCTAACCTGGAACACTGAAAATTTCATTTGAATCTTGTCGCGTAGCCCGTGGCTTTGCGTGCCGTTTTCTTGGTCTCGGACACAATGTTGTCGAATTGCAGCCGCACCTTCTCGCTGACGGTGAGCTTGGTGTAGCTACGCTCGGCTTCCCGGCTCAGCTCCTTTTGCAAGCCAAACACCGACTGGGGACGCGACAGCGGATCAAGGGACATGCACCACTCTACAACCTCAATGAGGTTGTCGGAGTAAACACCGCGCAGACGGGACAACGCGAGGGACAAACGGTCTTTTTCGAGTCGCTGTGGCGCGTCGTTCGGGGGATAACCCTGCATGGTTGCATAAATGCAGGCTCCAATCGCGTAGATATCAGTCCATGGGCCCATGGAGGAATCGCGGCGATACATCTCGGGCGCGGCGAAACCTGGCGTGTACATCGGCCGGATGAAGTTGCCTTCCTTGCTCAACACTTCACGCGCCGCACCGAAGTCAATCAGTACCGCCCGGTTGTCGTCCGTGATGAAGATGTTGGCGGGCTTGATGTCCAGGTGAAGCATCTTGTGCTGGTGCACGATACGCAGACCGCGCAGGATCTCGTCAAAGAGCGACCGGATCGTGGATTCCCGAAAAACCTTCTGCTTTTTGAGATCGCGCGCCGTGATGATGAAGTCCTGCAGGGTGCCCCCCTCCAGATAGTTCATCACCATGTAGACGGTCTCGTTCTCGCGGAAAAAATTCAACACGCTCACCACGGAACCGTGCGAAATCTGCGCCAGCGCCCTGCCTTCCTCGAAAAAGCTTTTCAAGCCCAGCCGGTAAAGAGACAGTTTGTCAGGGTGAACCTGCGGCAACAATTCGCCCGGTGACCGGGAGGCCAGTGACGATGGAAGATACTCCTTGACCGCGACCTGCTGGCCCTCGTTGTCAACCGCCAAGTAAACTACACCAAACCCACCCGCAGAAACCTTCCGCACCACGCGATAGCCACCAATCACGGTATCAGGAGGCAATGATGCGGGCTTGACCTTTGACATAATTTGGTTCGCGCCGCAGTGACCAGATCACCAGGCTAGTTGGATTTTCTTCAAGTAAACGGTCAACGAAGGCGTATCGACACATGTCAGTCTACAGCATGACGGGCTATGCAAGCGCCCAATCCAGCGCCCCGCATTCGGCTCAGGAGGCCGAATTCGAGCCCGACACCAGCTCCCGGCTGGGCGTGGAAATTCGCTCGGTCAACAGCCGGTTTCTTGATCTCGCCTTCCGGCTGCCCGACGAATTGAGGCAGGTTGAGCCCGCGCTGCGGGACCTGCTGACGGGAAAACTCAAGCGCGGCAAGGTTGAATTGCGGGTGTGGCTCGAAAGCGCAACCACGACCAGCTTGCGGCCACCTTCCAGCGCCACATTGCAGCGACTCGGCGCGCTGGAAGACAGCATCAAATCGTGGCTGCCGCAAGCCTCCGGACTCAGCGTGGCCGACGTCCTGAAACTCGCGACGAATGAGGACAAAAAACCACACGACCACACCGATGAACTCGTCAAGTTGGCAAAAAGAGCCGTAAAAGACCTGATGCTGGCCCGTGAGCGCGAAGGTGACCGTCTGGCCACGATGTTGCTCGACCGCACCGCCCAGTTACGTGCCCTGGCCGCAGCCGCAGTGCCCATGATTCCCAAACTCGTCGAACAGCAGAGGGCCCGTTTCCTTGAACGCTGGAAAGAAGCCATGGCCTTGTCTGATAGCTCGACCCTGCCCGAAGTGGCCCAGGATCGCGCGCTGGTCGAGGCTGCGGCCTTCGCCATTCGTATTGACGTGGCCGAGGAGATCACGCGCCTGTCATCGCACCTCGACGAGATTGACCGCCTGTTGGGTGCGGGTGGCGAGCTGGGCAAGCGACTGGACTTCCTGATCCAGGAACTTCATCGCGAGGCTAATACCATGGGTGCCAAATCCGCATCGCTGGACCTGACGCGCGTCTCGGTGGACATGAAGGTTCTCATCGAGCAGATTCGTGAGCAAGTGCAAAATATCGAGTGATATCTTCCTCGCCGATTTCAATACAACGCCAAAAAACCAGCGAACCTGCGCGAATGGACTATCCCGGAAATCTTTTTGTTGTTGCTGCCCCCAGTGGTGCCGGCAAATCCAGCCTGGTCAAGGCACTTATGGAGCTCGACTCGCGTGTCCAGCCCGCCGTTTCACACACCACCCGACCACCTCGGGGTCAGGAAAAACACGGAAGGGAATACTTTTTCCTGTCCTCAGAAGAGTTTGACAGCATGGTGCTCAGAAACTCTTTCCTGGAATGGGCTCACGTGCATGGTCAGCGCTATGGCACCTCACGGCATGCGATTGAAGAGCGCATGGCCAACGGCTCCGACGTGATTCTGGAGATTGACTTCCAGGGTGCCGTCAACATCAAGCGAATTTTCGCCAATGCTGTGCTGATCTTCATCCTGCCGCCGAGCTGGGAGGAACTTCGGTCACGGCTGCAGCGGCGCGGAGAGGATTCTCCGGAGGTTATTGAACTGAGGCTGAAAAACGCGGCCACCGAGATGGCACAGGCGCGTGAATTCGACTTCGTTATAATCAATGAGTTGTTTGAACGCGCGGTTTTCGACCTGAAAACCATTGTGCATGCCCAAAGACTCAAGTTTTCGGCCCAGCAACGCGCTCGCGCCGACATATTTACGGCCCTTCAAATTCATTGAATTCCTGAACCCACCGGAGATCACCATGGCCCGCATCACCGTCGAAGACTGCCTCGAAAAAATCCCGAATCGCTTCCAGCTGGTG
>NCGI01000003.1 GCA_002256925.1 Polaromonas sp. 28-63-22 | reverse complement strand
CTCTTGGCACGCTAATTTTGGCGTCCGCTATTTTCATGGTGGACGCCATCTTTACGTCACCCGTTCAACTCCACAAGGCGGTACTGGTCGGACGCTTACTGAAATACTGGTTCACGACAAGATGTTCCGCGACCGCGAGCAGCTCAATAAGGAGAGGGCGGAAAACGGCGCTCGCAATCCGCTTGGGCCGACCACAAGGCTCGGCCCGTTCCTCGAGGCCGCGTGGTCCAAGCGCAAGAGCAACGACAACGGAACGGGCATCGATTACCTGATCTTGATGCTGCTGTGGGGATGTCGAAAGTCGGAGCACGCCCCTTGCCAGTGGGGAGAGTTGTTGCCGGCGAGCGCTCCGGTCAAGGACAGGCAAGGGGCGTCGCTGACGCCGACGCGGCGCAATACAAGCCACGTCTGGCTTGCCGACGACCCGGAATACGGCCCCTACGTCTTCTTCCACAACACCAAGAACGGCTCCAACCACCGCATGCCCATCGGGACGATGGCCCTGGAGCTGCTGAGGCGGCGCCAAGCGGCGTCGGCAGAGGAGGCGATCCGGCGCGGCTTCGGCGTAAAGTTGCGCAAGTTCGTGTTCCCGGCCAAGAGGAAGGCGGCGAAGACCGGCCATTACAGCGACGCGAAAGATTTGCTCGACCGGCTGCGCGACGAGGTGGGCGTGGCCAAGATCAACCGCCACGACTTGCGACGCTCCTTCGGAGCGATGATGACTGCGCTCGAGGTGCCCGAGACGATCAAGAAGGCGTTTTTCAACCACAGCGACACGACGGTAACTGACACCTACACCAAGGCTGAGTGGGCTTTGTTGCGAACGTGGATGAACAAAATCGAGCAGGCGATCCTGGTCACGGCGCCAAACGCCTACAACTCGTTGAAGCCGGCGGACTGGCCGCCGATTCCGGCGCCAGATCCGCACGTTTGCAGGCCAGCGTTGCCGCGGACGGGTCGGCCTCGCAAGGATTTCCCTAAGGCTGATCAGGACGTAGCACTGACATAGCCGCCATGCAGTAGTTACTGCAGGATTTCATTTAAAAAAGCTGCCCGTTCACAACGGTGCTGGTGCCTGACGCTTGCCGGTGGCCGGAAGATCCCGCCTGCGTTGGATGGCTAATGGTCACGGTATTTCTTCCCTTCGAGCCGCCGGCGGTGCTATTACCTAAGGGCAGCGTGCACGCGACGGGAGACGCAACAACAGTGCCGCGGGCGTCGCTACCCACACTAGGTCGTCGAATTGGGCGGCGCCTGGCTCCAGCGTCACCCGGGCGGCAACCAGTTGCCGAGCCTGAGACGCCCCCGAGGCCTCGTCGTAGTTGCGGACCTCCATCGCTCCGCGATCAGCCGCCCCTGCCGGAGGGGTCGTCCGGGACCGGTTTGGCCCATAGGCTCCGCGCCCGTTCGCTCCGTGGCTCACCAGTGCCACGGTCAGAACCTGCGCGGCCACGGTCGGACCGTCGGCATCGCCTGTCGCGCTCACGCCGAGTCGCTGGGGATCTGCCCCGGCGTTCAATCTGCCGGTCGTCTGTCCGCAGAACTCGCTGCGCCGCGCCGCGACTGTAGCAGCCACTGTAGGCGTCACGGCGTAGGTCCACGGCCGGCCGTAGGCGTCGAAGGCCTCGCGCCGTTGCAGGCCAAGCGTCTGCCAGGGTAGCAGCCCCAGTTGTACGGCGCAAGCGCCCGTCACCGCGTCACGGGTCTCCAGCCCGGAATCGTCGTAGGCGTTGTAACGCCCCGCTGTAGCCGCTGCGGGGTCCGACGGGCAGGGCATCGGATGCGGCGTCCGGTATGGGTGCGAGGAAGTCAACGCTGCAGCCAAATCCCACTTGTGGGCAAGATAGCCCTCGACACGCTGGCGCTCCCCATCAGCCAGCGGCCGCGAGAAATGGAGTACCTCAGCGATTCGCACGGACGCGGCCCCCAGATCGTTGTCGCTGCCGACTCGGAACTCGCCCGCAAGCGTCCGCGTGCCGAGCACGCTGGCGCTTGGGTCCGGGTTGGCTCCGGACAGCCATTGCCGACCGCCCGACGCGTCATTGATGCCAGTGCTCAGTTGCCAGACACCGGAGACACCATTCTGGTAGGTGTCGGTGCCCGTGCTGCCGCCGGAGCGCCAGCGCAGTCGATCGCCCGACAACTCCCACCCCAGTACGGCTGGCACTGGCGACGAAGTCTGATGGGTCAGCAGCCGCCGGCTCGTGACCGGAAGCGGCGCCTGCCACACCACGAAGCTGGTCGCTCCGTCGTAATTGACCTGGGCCACGGCGCTCGCCAGGCCCTGATTCGGCAACAGGCTGATATGGCGCCGGCTGGCTTGCTGATCCACTGTTGGCTGCAAATCTCCGAGCGCTTGCAGCAGATGATGCCCACGGCCACTCTTGTCGCGCCACAACCCAAGGCTATCGCCGATGCCGGCGGGCACGTACCCGCTGGTGTCGCTGAACTGGGTGTCCACATCCGCTCCGTCGAGCCACAACACCAGCCCGTCCATCGCGGCGATGTCGCGCTCTTCATCAATCAGTGAACGGGCCGCATACGCCGCCAGCGCGCCCGCGACGCGCTGCTGGCGGGCGAGTGTCTGCGTCGCTTTGGCATCAAGCGCCTGCGCTGCGCCGGAGTGCCGGTAAACGAGCGCGGTCGAGACCAGCAGCGCCAGCGTCATGCTGATCGACAGACCTAGCGCCATCCAGCCGCACTGGCGGCGCAGTTCAGGCCTGCAGCGGCATGTCACCGGTACAGCGTTTCCATCGAAAGAGCCGAATAGATGGGCAGAAAAAGCGCTGCCACCACCCAGACCAACACCACCCCTGCAACGAGGGTGAGTGTGGTGGGAACAAAAGTAACCACACGCCCGGCGATCAGATCCACCTCGTGGGCCGCAGAGTGCGCCACCCGCTCGAAGGCGGGGCCCAGGTCGTCCGTCAGTTGACTGCTATTGAGCGACTCCAGCATCAGCGGCGTAAACATGGCGGCACCGCCGAGCGCCGTTGACAGGGTCGCGCCTTCGGCCATCTGTTCCAGCGCCCGCACCAGCCGCCCGCGCAGCACCGTGTTGCGCACCACCAGGATGCCGACCTCGAGTGCGCGCTGAGTCGACAAGCCGCTGACGATGGCGACTGCGACGAAATGGGCGAACCGCTGCGCGTCGACCCGGCGCAGAAGCGTCCCTATGACGGGAACCCTCAGCACACCGGTGTGCAGCATCCGCCTGACGTCCGAAGAGGCCAGCGCCGCGATTGCCAGCCCGACGCCGGTGGCCGCCAGCGCGGTGCCGGTTAGTGCCCAGTGCTGCTGCAGGAACTGCGCCAGTCCGAGTAGGCTTACGGTAGTCGCGTCGGGGGTCTGGCCAAGCACGCCCAAGAAGGCGAGCATCCGGGGTGCCAGCCAGCTCAAAAGAAAAACGAGCATGGCCATGGTGAGGCCCAGCAGCACCAGCGGATAGGTCATCGCTTGCCACAGCTGGCGCGACGTGCGCTCGTGCCATTCGCAATGCAGCTGGCACTGGCGTAGCGCCAGATCGAGCTTGCCGGTGCACTCCCCAGCCGTCACGAGCGCCACCACAACCGGGCCGAACACGGCCGGAAACGTGCCGAGCGCGAGCGCCAGGGGTCTGCCACGCGAGAGCTGGTTGACCAGGTCGTCGATCACCTCGCGCAGCGTGCGGTTGGGCGTTCCAGCGCCAATGGCGCGCAGTCCGCGCAGCAGCGGGGTGCGTGACTGGACCACCTGGGCCAGCGCGCTGAAAAAGGCCGAGAGGTCGCGCACCGCCACGTTGGGCGCGATGCGCAGCCGCCAGCGCAGCTGGGTCATGGGTCGTGCCCGCACAAGCATCAGGCTGGCCTGCGCCAGTTGCTGATCCAGATCGGCCCCGTCCTCGGCACTGAGAAGCCCTTTCAGATGGCCGCCATCGGGCCCGATGGCCCTGTACTCGAATAGCATCACGGCGCGGGATCTCCCTGCAGCGACACCTGCGCCGCCGCATCGCTGCGCGCCACCACGCCATTGGCCACCAGTGCCAGTGCGGCAGCCCCGAGGTCCCTGCCGGCCAGGCCCGCCGCGGCGGCTCTGCGCAGCGCGCGCAGGTCGCGCTGCGCGATCGCATCGCGCATCTCCTCGTCGATCAGCAGCACCTCCATTATCGGCACCCGGCCGCTGATGCCTGTACCCCGGCACGCCGGACAACCACGGCCTATGAAAGGCGCCTCGCCCGCTCCGCCCGGCATGCGGCAGGCGGTGCAGATCCTGGGCAGCAGGCGCTGGTTGGTGACCGCCACGAGCCCTTCGGCCAGTCCTCCGGGGTCTACTTCGAGCAGCAGCATGCGGGTGATCGCCGCCACGGCGTCGCGCGCATGCAACGTCGCTAAGACGCGCTTGCCGATCGTGGCCGTCGCCACCGTCAGGGCTGCGGAATCAGCGTCGCGGATCTCGCCCAGGAACACCACGTCGGCGTCCTGCCGCAGCACGTGGCGCATCAGGTCGGAGAAGCGCCAGGAATGTTCTGCGTTCACCGGTACCTGGCGCGCGCCGTTGATCTGCACTTCGACGGGGTCCTCCAGAGTCACGATGCAGTGGTTTGCGCTGGCCAGGGTCCGCAGCAAGGCGGCGGCGATGGTGGTCTTGCCGCTGGCGATCGGCCCTGTCACCAGAACCAGGCCCTCCGGCTTGGCCAGTACCTGGCGCAGGCGGTCCTGCGTGGCGGGGGGCATGTCCAGATCGGACACACCGTTGGCGCCGTGCCGGCGCTCCAACACGCGAAGCACTAGTGCTTCCCCGTGCAGGGATGGCAGAATGGCTGCGCGGAAACTCACGCGCCTGTGCTGGAGCACCTGGCTGAACTGGCCGTGCTGTGGGTCCATGTGCCGGCCGATGTCCATCTCCGCCAGGATCTTCAGCCGATTGATCACTGGCAGCCAGTGAATCATCTTCATGCCGTGGACGTCCCGCATGCGCCCGTCGACGCGCATCCGAATGCGAAACAGGTGTTCGCCTGGGTCTAGGTGCAGGTCCGATGCGCCCCGGTTGACGGCATGGCCGAGCAGGTCCTCCCAGAAGCGCGCTAGTGGCGACCGCGCGGACTGCAGGTCCGCGGGCTGCAGAAGCATCCTGCCGGTCGTGCCGTCAAGCAGGGCTTCGAGCTGGCTGAAGTCCGGCTCGGTGGTCCAGACCTGGTTGATCAGGTCGGCCAGCGCCTCGCGCGTGACGAGCTGCTTGTCCAGACGGCGCCCCTTAAACACAGCGGCGATCCAGTCGCCGAGCATCGGATCGAAGGGGTCAACCACCGCGACCTGCACGCACTGGCCATCGTCCGCCAGCGGCACGGCGCCCCATCGTTCGGCCTCCCGCCGGGGCATGCGTCGCATCACCTCCATGTTGGCCCCGGCAGCGCTCTGCGGGCCGAGCGGCAGCCCGCTGGCAGCGGACAGCGCCCGCGCCAGGCGCATCGGCGCAACCAGGCCCAGATCCTGCAGTGCGACGTCGATCGGCACCTGGCGCCGGCGCGCCAACTGCTGCGCGTGGGCCAGGTTGGCAACCGTGAGCTCACCCGCGCGGACCAGGTGCGTCAGCACGTTCGCCATGGCGCCAGCCGCGAGCTTGGAACCTGCCTGCTCACTCATCGCTTGACTTGGCCTTTGGTAGCACTGGGACGGCCGGTTGGCGTCGCTGGCTTAGTCAGCGCGTCGATGCGGTCCTGCACGGCGGTGATGAAGGACGCCTGTTGCTTGGGAATGCGCCTCAGTACGGTGTTGAAGGCCCGGCGCGCATGGTCTATCTGCCCTGCCTGCTCCCAGGTCATCGCGACCACCATCATTGACCGCAGGTCCGCGCTGTCGGAGGCCAGCGTTTCGGCACGGGTGAGTAGCTCGACCAGCTGAGGCGCACCCGATCGAGCCAGCGTGAGCAGGGCCGGCAGCGCGTCCTGGGGTTGGTTCCAGCGCGCACCCTTGTCCCAGTCCGACGCCGCATCCGGCGACTGCTGTGCCAGCCGAAGTACGGTGGTCAAGGTAGGGCCATCGGCGGGCTTGCGCACCAGCACGGCCACGAAGTGGCGCATCGCCGTGCGCGCATCCCCGGTCATTTCGGCCGCGAGGGCAAGGCAGAACTGGGCCTCTATGTAATCGGGCGACTCAGCCGGGATGGCCGCACACATTTGCGCTGCGGCCGCATGCTCCCCGGCCATGAAAGCCCGCCTGGCCTGCTCCAGCTGCCCTTCAGCGACGGTGGCGGGCACCGGCGGGCGCGTGGCTACGTCGGAGACGCGGATAAGCCCAGCATGCGCCGGGGTAGCAGGGATGGCCTGCGCCGACCTTTGCGCAGGCTCCGGCGCGCGGCCGCGGGAGCGGTTCACCAAGGCCAGGTATCGACCCTGGCGCGCTGGCTCGCTGCTGTGGTAATAGCTTACGGCGGCATCCCAGCCACCGTGCTGCTGGCGCAGCTGTTGGAGGTACTGCGCCGCGTAGTCCACGTTGCGCTGCGGGTCGAAGCCCTCGGCCCGCGCCTCGAAAGCAAGAGGGTGGTGTTTGAGGCTGATCTGCATGCAGCCCACGTCTACCGACCTGGCGCGCTGGGTCTGTGGCTCGCGCAGGAAAGCCAGCGCGGCGTCCTTGCTGGAAAAGTAGTGTCCCTTGCCATCCACGTTGACGGTGTAAGGCCAGGGGCGGTGCCGGCCATCGCTACCGACGCGGCCGGATTCGATCCGCCCCACGGCCGCCAGCAGGCCACGCGGTAGCTCCGGGATACGGGCTTCGACCGTGGCGATTGCCCGCTCACAGGCGAGATCAGTGTCAAGGGGCGCCGCCAGCGCGCCGGCGCACGCCAGTGCCGCTGCTGCCGCGACCAGCCGCGCCTTGGCGCAACGGGTGGGGTGAACCGTACAGTACGCCATGCTCAGCTCCCGGCGCGCAGCGCAGGCTGCTGCGCAGAAGTGTCGCCACACCGGACGGCCAGCGCGGTTACCGTCGCCTCGGAGGGTGGCACGCCCGGCATGGTGTTGCTGTAAATCGACACCTCAATCGCGCCCTCGAGCTGCCGGAGCCGCGCTACGAAGTACGCCTGGGTGCTGATGCTGCGGAGCTCGTAGCCATCTTTGAGCGAGATGCGCCGGATCGCCGGCTTCGACAACGATACTCCGTCCGGCAGGACCGGCGAGTAAGGCGCCTGGTCGAGCTGAACGTGCAGGCATTTCGTGAAGGAAGTTAACGGTACCGGTGTGTTGACGGTGACGCGCCGGTACTCGCCTTGCTCCACCACGTCATAGGGTCTTTGCAAGGCGCAGCCGTCCAGTGCCAGTGTACCGAGCAAAGTCAAAAGGATCGGCGCACGCAGACGCGCTATCGGTTCGGGAGGTGGAGGTTTCATAGGGGTTCCGGGGAGCGGGCTCCAGTTGGTGTCAGCACAGGCCGCCCGCGTAGAGCGCGACGAAGGTCGAAAGCGAGCGATAGAAGACTAGGTCGTCGTAGCCGTCGGCGCCGACCGAGGCGGTGTCGCGGTCCACATAGTTACCGAAGCTCGCCGTGGCCGGCAACGCGACGGCGTTGAGCGCTTCGGGCAGCTGCGTCGGCGGCGGCGCGGACAGGGTCTTGATGGCGAGCGTGGCGGTGTCGAACAGCATCGCGCCGTGCCCGTTCGGTCCCGCGCCCAGCAGCACGAAGGCAATCGCCTGCCCGCTCAGCAGCGGCTGAGTGAAGGTAGGGCTGGCCAGGCTGCCCGTCACCGTGACCCAGGCTTTCAGGGCCTTGTCCGGGGCGCTGCCCGTGCCGACGCTGGCGCTGGTGCCGCACAGCTGCGCCATCGTGGTGATCGATGTGGCGGTGAAGGCTGGATCCACGTGGTAGGCGAAGAGCCGGCCATGGCCGTCCTCTACGTCGCGGCGCTGCAGGCCCAGGGTGGACCAGGGCACCACGCCGCGCGGCGCGCTGGTGCAGGCGGCGCCGGTCGCAGCGATGCCCAGGTCGGTCGCCGCCGGGTCGGCGGCGCAGGGCAGGCGCTTGTTGGCGGCCACGTAGGCGCCGAGGGCCTGCGCCACCCGTTCGGCGTTGGCCAGCGACACGGCATGGCGGCTGCGCCGCGCCTGCTCGCCGAAAATGGAACTGCCCAGCCCCAGGCCGATGGCCATCACCGCCAGCGCCAGAAGCAGTTCGAGCAAAGTGAACCCGCGCAGCCCATTTTTGAGCTGCGCGGCGCAAGCGGGTCGACGAAACCCGGGGCAGAAGGGAGCACTAAAAGGTGCTGGGTATTGGCCGTCGCGGCGACGCATCGTAGAACACCACGTTGTAGCAGGTCTCGGCGTCGAAACGGTTTTGCACCGTAACGGTCGCCGCATTGAGAAAGCGGAAATCCGCGCGTTGCGTAAAGGTCCGCGGCAGCTGACCGGCCGGCGGGCCGACGCGCTGGTCCGGGCGGCCGTGTTGCAGGCTCACCAGGTACAGCACGCGCTCGTGTAACTCACCGCAGTGCTGCGGCGTCAGGCCGAAGGTACTGCCAGCCAGCTGCACCGTCGCCCGCAGCCAGCGCCCGTCGGTTTCGAACTGCAGGAACACATCAAAGGGCAGGTCGCCGATGAAGGTCCGGTAACGGATCTCGTCGCCGGCCAACACCCGCACGCGCTCGAACTGCAGCACATCCCGGCGCAGCAGGTCCTGCTGGATCTGCGTGCGGTTCATGCCGAAGCGCAGACCGTCAAAACCGATGAGCACTCGTCCCTCCGGCTGCGCAGGTCTAGCTGACGGCATGCCATCGGCGAACACCGCAGGGCCGGCCGCCAGCAGACAGACTGCAATGAGTCCGACCGCCCGAATCAAGCGGACGATCCTCGCCACCGCAACAGCCAAGCTGGGCGCTGCGGTGGCGATAAACAACGAATGCTCTCTTTTCACGGTGGTGCTACCCAGTTACTGGGTGACCCGAAACGGGAGGTCTGGTTGCTGATGCAATCGCAACCTCAGTGAGACTTCAGCAACGCGAGTCATTACGGGATCGCGACGATGTTCGGCGAGCCGCCGGTCGAGGCGGCTCGGTACAGAGCCAGGCAGGAGGCTGACTTGGTGGCAGCATTGGCCCCTGGAAGGTACTGGTTGGCCGAGGTGTCGGTACCGATGCAGTCCGTTGAGGTAGTCATCAGGCGGCCTGAGCTGGGCTTGCCGTCGTCGAACTTCAGGTCCATCCGGTACAGGTCCATCTGGTTGACGGAGGTGAGCCTGTTCGCCTTATCGGCGAAGCTCAATACGCCCGCTGTCGCCGCCGTCTGGCTGGCAGGGCTGGTGCCGATGCGGTAGTACATCTCGTTGAGCTGGATTTGCGGCGTATTCGAAGCGGTGCCGGCATCGATGGAGGTGATTGTCCGTGCGATGGCGCCCGGCGCAGATATTGCGCGTGCGGTCTTTCCGCTGATCACCTGCATGTAGCCGCCCAGCGGGAACAGCGGGTACTGGGAGCCGTCCACCACGCTTTGCAAACCGGTGGCTGCCGCCGTGGTGGCCATGTCGGCGGCGGTCTCGCCCCGTGCGCCCGGGCCCATGCCGGCTGCGCTCAAGTGCGCCCAGTAGTTATAGGCCTCGCCGGTGAAGCCGTCGTTGGCTCCGTCATCGCCGGTCACCGTCAGGATGTTGTCGCCGTTGCCGTTGACCAGGCTGGCGGCGATCAGTTGCGTCGCGCCCGGCACGTCGCCCGGCAGATACTGGTACTTGTCCAGAAACAGCTGGTGACCGGCGGCGGTGGCTTCCAGCAGCGAGCCGGAATGGAGCAGGCGGGCCTGCTCCATTAGCTCGACGCTCTTGAGGACACCGCCCGTCAGGAGGCCGGCGACCGACAGCGCAACGGCCATTTCTGTCATGGAGAAGCCGCGTTGGCCGCGGCGTGATGTCATAGATTTCATGTGTATTTCCTTGATGGTTAAAAGAATCGGTGCAGTGCTGTTCTGATCAGGTTCACCGAAACTGTATTGAAGGCGTTCCGGACCCACATCGCCACGCAATTTACAAGCCGCGCAGTCTTTGTTTTCCGAGTAATCAAGACGCAGTGCCCGCTCAGTTTGCGATTCGACATACTGCGCATTTCAGTTTGCAAATCGAGGCATACTCGAATCCGCCGTTTGTTCACCCGTGCCATGGCGGTACTCGCTGGGCGACTGGCCCGTGGCATCGCGGAAGGCACGGTTAAAGGCTGCCAAGCTGTTGAAGCCCACGTCGTAGCCGATCGTCGTGATACGTCCTTCGCCGGCGCGGATGCGTTGCCTCGCCTCTTCGATACGCAGGCCGTTGACCAGGTCTATGAAGGACTTGCCGGTAGCCGCATTTAGCGAACGCGAAAGCAGGTAATCTGCCACCTTCAGCTGCTCGGCCACCTCCTTGCGCCGCAGCTGCGGCTGCCGATACAAATGCTTGCCGCGGATCAGCGCGATGGCATCGGCACTGATACGCGCCTGCAGCCCCGGGTCCTGGGTCTGTGCTGCGTTGGCCGCCGCCAGCTCGCCTTCAGTGGGAGGAAAACTATCCGAATTGGGCGCCTTTTCCAAAACCGTGGCGTCAATCGATTGCGAAACGCTCACTTTTTCTGGCGCAGGGAGGGGCAGCGGCGCGGAATCCGCCGCCAGCGCCGCCGGCGCGGCCGGTGCAGGCTGTTCGCCGACTGCTAGTTCCGCAGCGGCCATAGGAGCGGCCGCCGTGGGCGCGGCTGCGGCGTCGTTTCGCAACGCCATGACGCGCATCAGCAGCAACTGCATCAACACCAGTTGCAGGCCGGTGGTGGCCAGTTCGCGCAGGAGGGTCATGAGGGCGGTGTCGCCGATGCGCAGCAGGATCGTTGCCAGATGGAGCGCGGCCATCATGTACAGCGCACCGCCGCTGCTGCGCCAGATCGACAGCCCGCCGCCGCTTCGGCTGGCGCGCGTGATGGCTTCAATCGCCGGCAGAGCGAGCAACAACAACAGGGCCCCCAGGAACAGATGTGACAGCAGGATCAGCACCCGCGCCGGCGCACAGGCGCCCGGCGCCAGGCACACCTCCACCCCCACGATCTGGGCTGGCAGCAGTAGCGCGGGAAGGAAGGCGCCGGTCAGCATCAGGGCGCGCGCCAGCAGGCTGCGGCTGAGGCCGGCCTCGTGCTCGAGGCGCATCAGGGCCACCGCTGGCAGCAGCAAAACGCCCAGAAATGCGATGCCCGACCAGCGCGGGTCCGTGCCGGGCAACAGTCCCAGCCATTGGGCAAGCGCGAGGCCGCCCAGGCTCGGTACCGTCAGCAGCAGGCTGCCCACATTAGGGTTGCGGCGGGCGCGGTGCAGCAGCACGCTACCCAGCAGCACGGCTTGCACCAACAGCGCTCCCCAGAGCGAGAGCAGGACAAGTGGCACGAAGGAACTCATGGCTTGGGCTTAGCCTTGTCGTGGCTGCCGGCGGCGGCTGCCGGCGCGCTCAGTTGCTTGATTTGCGATTCGAGGTAGCGCTTTTCGCTTTCCGGCAGGTTCTTGCTGGTCGCCAGGATGGCGCGCAGCAGGTCGGCGGCCGCCTCGCGCTCGCCGACGCGGGCGTGGAGGAAGGCTGGCAGCAGCCGCACCCAGGCCGGCAACCGCGCCATGTCGGCCTGCTTCAGGTCGCCCAGGATCTCCATGGCGAACGCCGGGTCCTGCAGCCGGTGGGCCGCCATCATCGAAGCCTGCGCCGTCCAGCGGTATTCGCGCTGCGGATCTGCGGCGCCGCGGCGCCGCAGATAGCCGACGATCTGGCGCACCTGCGCGTCGTCGCTGCTCTGGCCGTACAGGAATGCGGCCATGGTGGGGACGACCCGGGCTTTGGGATCGAGCTTATCCAGCGCCTCGAACCAGCGCACGAGCTCGGCGTAGTCGTACTCGCTCAGTGGCGTGGCCCGGCCGCCGGTGTCTCCGAAGGACTGCAATTCCAGCACCCGCGAACGGAAGGCCAATTGCTCGTCGCCAAAACTCGCTGCCCGCAGTTCCCACGCGGCCGGTGCCGGCGGCACAACGTCGAGCCTGGGTCGAATGTTGGTGACCTGGGTCTGCCACACAATGACATGCAGCGCGAACAGGAGCATGAGCAGCCACCCGATGGCGGTGGGGCGAGGCAGCTTTTGCCATGTGAATGGCCGGCGCAGCAGCGAGAGCAAGCCTTTCACTAGAACTTCCTCTTGCGCAGGTCCACCGTGGCCACGACGAGTAACAAGGCGGTGTAGACAACGCCCTGCGCCACGAACCAGTAGGCGCCGAATCCCGCGTCCGGGCCGTTGACCAGCCAGTCGCTCTGCCCGAAGAGGTCGAGCCGGACCACCAGCGCCGCCACGCCCTGCAGCAGTATGTCCAGCCAGCCGACGGCACCGGTTGCCTGCAAGGCACCAGCCTGCCCGCTGGTAATGGCCAGCAGAAAACCCATCTCCCGGCCCAGCGTATACACCGCCAGGGTCGCCAGGGTGGCAGCGACCGCGCTGTCCATGGCTAGCGAGATTGTCAGCGCCATGGCCACCACCAGCAGGCATTCGAGCAGCAGGCTGCCGGACCACAGCAGCAGACCTCCCGTCGAAGGCGGCTGCAACAGCAGCAAGCCGGCCACAGGGATCACCGCCAGCAGACAGGCCACGGCCGCGCCCGCGAGCCAGTAGGCCAGCACGAAGGCACCACGCCCCATCGGCCGCGCCAGCAGCGCCTCAATCTCGCGGCTGTCGAACAGGCGCTGCACGTGGAAGCAGATAAAGACCACCAGCCCCAGCACCACCAGCGTCCGCAGCGAACCCGCAGCCAGGGCAATTGATGCCGCCTCGCGCTCCACCAGCGAGGCCTGGCCAAGGATCCAGGTGGCGACGAACAGGCACAAGGCGAGCAGTGCCAGCACCGCGAACAGCCGGTCGCGCAGGGCCGTGAGCAGCACGTAGCGGAACATCGCCTTCATGCCGGCACCTCAGGGCTGATGGCTTCCAGGAACGCCGCTTCGAGCGTGGCAGCGCCAGTCTGGCGAAGCAGTTCGCCGGGCTCGCCGACGAAGCGCATCTCGCCGCCATGAAAGACGCCGACCCGGTCGCAGATCTCCTCCAGGTCGGCCAGGATGTGCGAGCTGAAGAAAATCGTCCGGCCCTCGGCCCGGCTTGCCAGCAACTGCCGCTTCAGCTGCACCCGGGCCAGCGGGTCCAGCCCGCTCATGGGCTCGTCGAGCACGATCAGCGCGCGATCGGTCACGAAGGTGGCGGCGAGCGCGAGCTTCTGCCCCATGCCTTTGGAGTAGGTGCGGATGGGACGCCTGAGCACCGCTGGCTCCAGGCCCAGCGCGATGCAGCAGGCTTCGTCCCGGGCGTCGTCTCGCGCCAGGCTGAAATGGGCACGGGCCAGCGCCAGGAATTCGGTCCCGCGCAGGCTGGAGGTGGGCTGGAAGCGGTCCGGCAGGTAGGCGAGGTTCTGCCGGCTCGCCGGCAGCCGATGGTCCTGGCCGAGGATGCGGATGACGCCGCTGCGCAGGGGGCCGAGGTCGAGGAGGCTCTTCATCAGCGTGGTCTTGCCGACGCCGTTCAGGCCGATCAGTCCGAAGATTTCACCCTGTCGCAACGCCAGATCGATGCCGGAAAACACCTCGCGGCTGCCGTAGCCTGCGCTGCATTGCGAGAGCTCAAGCGGGGGTGGGGCAAGGCAATCGGTCAAGGAATTGTCAGTCGTCATGGGGAAGGCATTGAGCGCGGGGACAGATCGGTGATGCGATCAACCACGCGGTAAGTGGAGGCGAGGTAGGCCTGCATCGGCCGCAGGGTGATGACCGGGGTACGGGCTTCACCTTCGCCGTTCTCGACGGTCAGCTGCACCTGCGCCGCCGAGACCTTGAGCACGCGCAGGGCGCCGTGCTGGTCGCCGGCGCGCAGGGGACGCCCGTTTACCCATATGACCCAGTTTTGCGGCCCGACATAAAGGATGGCGCTCAGGTAGAGGTCCGCCACCACCGCCTGCGGCTTGGGCGGCGCCGGCCGCGGCGTCATCGCCTCGATCAGCAGCGACTCCTCGCCCTGGTTGTGGAACAAGCCCGACAGGCGCTGCACCTCAGGCACGGCGTGCGTGGGTCCACTGCCGCAGCAGGCCAGCAACAGAGCGACCACTGTGCGTAGCCAGGCGGATGAGTATGTGCCGTTCATGTTCATACGGAACTCGCTGGGAATCCGGGCACCGGGGATTTCGGGGCCATCAGGGCCGGGGCGGCCGGTAGGGCGGGCGCAGTCGGCTTCTTCTCCAGCTCTTTGTTGGGCGCCATGCGTAGCGTGCCGACAGACAGGCGGACGTCGGCGCGCAGCACCTCGGGCCGCTCGCCCGAACGCAGCCGCTCGAGCAGTTCCTCGCCCACGGGCAGGACGCGTTCGATCGTGAGTTTCTCCAGCGCCACGGCGCCGTTGATGTGGGCTGGCAACGCGGTGAGCAGCTCCAGCAGTTGCCCGGCGGTCACCGAGCCGGCCTGCAGCTCGATGCTGCGGTCTTCGATGCGGATGCTGCCGGTCTGCCGGGGTCGCGGCACCGCTTCGCCGATCCGGGGCGACAGCCGCACAAGGCGCAGTTCGGCGTTGAGACTTTCCAGTACTTGGGTCAGTTCAACGCTGGTCTGGGGTTGGTCGGCACGCGCTTGCGCCGCCAGCAGGCCGAAGCGGCCGACCAGGTCGGTCTTTTCCAGAGCGTCGGCGGCACGCGCCTGGGCCAGCAGTTCCGCGGCCCGCTTTTGCGCCTGCAGTCGTTGACCGCGGCGCTCGGCTTGCACCCATGACAGGCCCGCCGCAGCCAGCAGCAGCACCAGCGCGGGCAGGCCCAGGCCAAGTCCCAGGCGCCACGGCCGCATGCGCCAGCCCGACCAGCGCCCGCTCACCGCTGGCTCCCCACTTTCAACGTCACCAGTCCGCTGTTCCCCGGCTGGCCCGCCAAGGCCACCTCACCAATGTGGTCCAGCCCGGTGACGCTCACCACATAGCCTGCCAGCATGGTCTGCAACCTGTTGGCGATGTCCCGGACCTCTCCGAGCGCCAGGGCGCGCGCCTGCCCGGGCGGCAGCGCGATGGCCAGTGCGAGGACCGGGGCCTTGGCCTTGGCATCCCAACTGAGATCCAGCGACTGGGCGCGCGCGGCACTGCCTGCCAACGCCATCGTTGCCGCTTCCAGCAGCCGCTCCTGGGCCGCAGTCCTGTCTTCGGCTGGCATGGCGTTGCGGTAGGCCAAAGCCCTCTGTTCAAAGGCCGCGATGTCCTGTCCAGCAGCCAGAACGGTCATTTCTGCGCTGCGCTGTGCCCCCAACCGGATGCGCGACTCGGCGGCGACCTGCTGCTGGTGCAGTTGGGTCATCGCCTGGCGCAGTGCCATCTCCTCCTGCCAGACCGCCCAGCCGCGCCAGCCGACGGCGCAGGCGGCAACGGCCAGCAGCGCCGACGCACAGCCTGCCACCGCGCGTGACCGGCGCGCGATGCGACGGCGCGGCGCCCACTGCGCCGGTTCGCAAGCGGCCGGCTCGACAGTCCGGGCGCAGATCGCCGCGAGCAGCGCGGCGTCGAAAATCTGCTCCGCCGGCAGGTCCGCCGTACCAGCGGCCCTCAAGCGCTGCGCAGGGCGTTCTTCGGCCGGCCACTGGAGCGTTTCGGACAGCAGCGCGCAAACCTCGGGTTCATCTAGCGTCACAAGTGTCGGCACATGGGCGGCTTGGTAGTCCTGCACCAGCAGCCAGTCACGGGTACGCGTGAGTTCCTCGGCCAGCGCCGCGGCGCGGGCCTTCGGTTCCGGGCCACCGCACAGGGTGCTGGCAAGCTGCCGCACCATGCGGATCTCGCCCCTGATCAATCCAAAAATCCAGGCGCCGCCGCGGTGATCGCGCGCGACCATAACCACGCTGCCAGCGGCAGCCCCGGGGTCGTTCGAGGGGGCCTGGCCGGAAGCCAACGAATCCACCAGCAGGGAGGCAAGCAGGTAGGGGCCGTCCAGCGCCAGGTGCAGGTCGCCGAGCCACACCAGCCAGGCGTGCAACTCCGGCCAGTCCGCGGCGCCAGCGGTCCGCACCACAGACTGGCCGACCAGTTGGATCCGCTCGGCTGTGCGCAAGCCGGCGTCAGGAAAGCGGGTGTGCAGGCGGTGAGCGACCGCCGCCTTGCTACGGGAACCGGCGAGCAGGACGTCGTAGGCAAAGTGCTGGTCAGGGCAGCCGAGGACGACGTAAACCGCCCCGGGGCGCTTTCTCGCCTGCTCAAGCAGGGCCGCCGCGGCGGGGTGGCCCTGCGGGATGGCCGCATCACCCTTGGCCACGCACAGGGGGCGCCCCGCGTCTAGGCGCAGCAAGCTCGCGCCCTGCGGTGTGAGGTACAGAACCATGGCACCCCGGCTCAACCGGCGGCGATTCAGCATCTGTGCAAAGCTCATGGGATCAGAAAACGAGTGGCCGGGGATCGGATACGAAGGTCTCGTACAAGCGCCGGTCGGCCGGCGAGACGCCCTCCTCGTCGGACAGGACCGCACGCAGGAAAATGACGAGTTCGCTTGTCTGCTCGTTGTCGTTGCGCTTGCCGAACAGGTTGCCGACGCCAGGCAGGTCCATCAGCACCGGCAGTCCGTTGTTGCTGCGCTCGACGCCGGTCTGGCGCAGCCCCCCCATCACCACCACCTGGCCGCTGCGCATGTTGACTACGCTGTCGAACTCGTTGACGTCGATGATCGGGATCTGGGACTGCAGCCCGCTCAGGCCGGCCTGGGCCGCTTGGATGGACACCGCCGGGTCGCTCACAAAGCCTTGAACTTTGCTGACCGAGGGGCGGATCGCCAGGGTGATCATCCGGGTCTCTACGTCCACCGACGGCTGCACGCTCAGCACCAGGCCCACCGGCACGCTGACCGGGGTGCTGGTGGTGGTGATGTTCTGCGTCTGGTTCACGCTTAGCGGGCTTGACACGGCGTCGCGCTGGATGTTGATCTTGAAATAGATCAGGTCGCGTGCCACTTTCATCATGCCCATCTGGTTGTTCATGACAGTGATGCGCGGGCTCGACAGCGTGCGGGTGGTGCCGAAGGTGCCCAGCAGGTTGACGATGGCGTTGACGTTGTTGCTGGTGATGCCGACGGCCAGGCCCCCTTGCCCGGTGGGGCGCAGCGGCGTCGGCACCGAGGACCCGTCGCCGAGCACCGCGCTGATGTTCACGTTGGCCCGCTTGGCGATCACGTCCCAGTTGATCCCGGACTGGAAGCCGTTGTTCAGGGAAACCTCCACGATGCGTGCGTCGATCTGCACCTGCTGGTTGACCGAGGCCATGACGCGGTTCAGGTAGCGGCTCACTTCGCGCTGCTGACGCTCGGTGGCATAGAGCGACAAGACCCCCGCCTGGCGGTTGACGGTGAAGCTGGCACGGCTCTTGGTGTTGATGCCCGCGCCGTAGGCCAAGCTGGCAAAGTTGTCGGGAGCCGCCACACGGGGCTCCGAGGCAATCGGAATCCGCAGGGGCTTCTGGTCTTCCATCGACTTGAGGATCTGCGAGACGTTGAGCGTGATCTCCTGCCAGAAATCGACGGTGGTCTCGGTGCTCAGGGAGCTGGATGTGCCACTTGACGCTCCACCGCCGGCCACGCGATTTCCGCCGGCCGAACCCACGACGCCCGAGGTGGTGGACGCTGTGGTCCCGGCGCGGCGCAGCAGGTTGACGGTGGACAGGGGATAGTTTTTGATGAAGGGCTCGTCGACCTCTACGCGCAGCCGGTTGTTTTCGATCTTGTACCGAAGACCGGCAAGTTCGGAGATGCGCTCGACCACTTCTTCGAAGGGCCTTTCGTGCGCGCGCATGGCCACGCCGCCGCTGATGCGCGGGTCGAGGTCATAGTCCATGTCCATGCGGCTGGCCAAAGCGACCAGCGCCTCGCGCACCGGGACCGACTCGGACAAAGACACCGAGACAAGCCTCGGGTCCATTGGTGTTTGTGGGATCAGGGCCAGCGTCCGCAAGGCGGGGATGGGAGGCGGCTTGGTGGCGCCCGGGCCGTCGGTCATGCGCGGGCTGGACTGGTGCATGTCGATGTAGTCCTGCTTTGACAGCCCGCCCGCAGCGTCGTGAATATTGGCGCAGCCGGCAAGCGCCGCCGTAAGGGAAAGCACCGCCAGGGCGCAGTAGCCGCGCAGGACCGGCGTGCGCACGGGCGGAAAGAAGAGTGGATGCCGGTACATAGTCAGCGGGTCGCAGACGGCCGGCAGTCGGCACCGCTGAAAGCACCGAAGGGCATCGATAGGGATACACAGGCGTCTGCTTTGCTCGGCACGCGCTGGACCGGCATGGGGGCTAAAGGTTCGGCGGTGACCGGCTGTCGTACGGCCGGTACCCGGTAGCTGGGGTCTAACCAGGCCAGCCGGGCCTGCAGCGTCCGCTGGGCGAGGACCTGGTCGGCCGTGGTGGGTACCGGCATCGTCTGCTGCGCCCGCAGGTAGTAACGCACCGCGTCGGGACCACGGCCCAGATGGTCGAGGACGACCGCGTAGTTCCAAAGCACGGTGGGATGGTCCGGCGTGACGCGCACAGCACGCCGTAGCAGTTCCTCGGCCGCTGCGTAGTCGCCCCTGAGCGCATGGATCTGACCTGCCACGGCGGCATGCCCAGGTGCACCACCGAACCGGCGGGCCAGGTTTAGTGATTCATCGACGGAGCGGATGTCCTGGCTTGCTGTGACCAGCGCGAGGCTGGCCTCGGCCACCGCGCGGTCGGCCCCGGCGGCGAGCGCCCGCTCAAGATCCCCGCGCGCGGAATCAAAGCGACCCATCTTTTGCAGCACGGCGGCTCTGGAGGACAGGGCAAAGCTGTTCTCCGGTTCGATGGCCAGCACTTTGTCGTAAAGAGCCAGTGCAGCGCTAAGTTCGTCGCGCGCCAGCGCCTCTTGGGCGCCAGCGAGGCCGTTGCGCACGGCCCGTGGCACGGTCCGCACGGTCACGGCTCCGGGTTGGCCTGCGACCACTGCAGCCCCAGAGACCGGCAGGGGAGGACTTTGCGCCATGGAGCGGAAAGTCTGCGCATGGCTGGGCTGGATGACCAGCCAGCCTATCGCCACCGACACTCCGAGCAGCGCAGCCACACTATTCAACTTGTATTTGCACGTTTCGGGCATTGAATGGAAGTAGTGCATGTGGGTAAAGGACATCAAGCATGCTCAAGATCGGTCACCCGGAAACTGCATGATTCATTACCGCGATTGAGGATCTCAAGACAATTGGCGTTTCACACTTTTTACTGCGTAAGTGTTTTATATCACAAATATCGCTCTAATGTACACAAACAATATATTCGTTGGTTGCTGTATTGCATTTGCAACACTATCGAATTGCAGCAGTTTCCGAACGTTTAGACACAAGTCCTTACACCCCCAGGCTTGCGCGATCTTGGCGACGCTGCCTGCACTTTCCCTTTTAGCCTTCTGCCTGATGGCAGGGCCGCCAAACACCGCCCGAAGGGGGTTTCCAAATTTATCGCCGGCAGCTTTCGCGCCGCTCCCGTCAAGATGGGTTTTGTTCATCTGGCCATTCCCGTGTAAGCGTGCGGAAAACCATCTTGAGTTGGGCCCAACAGCTGTTCAAGGCGCCGTGTCATTCGCCGTGCGATCACGCCCGACACGCGGCGGCGGGGGCATGTTCGACGGACTGCTCTGCCTGCTCCAGTTGAACCGCCGCGTCATGGGCCGCGAGTGCATGACAGCTTCCTTTCATTTTGTGAATAAGATCCGCCAGAGGGAGTGCCCGAATTTTTGTGTTCGAGGCGTGTTATTGAATTCGTCTTTGCGTGATGTTTTTTTAACAGAGGCCCTGCCAGGCCGCCGGAGGCTCCCTCGGTTGAGCCATGTATTTCATGGTTCAACCTGAGGTACGGGCTGGCTGCGTGAACCGCTCTTCGTAAAGTATCGCGAACTGATTCATCGCTTCCTTCCAATTGTGCGCTGCTCGGCTCCAGTCGGCCGTGATGTTGCGCAGCGCAAGCCAGATGAGCTTGGTCGCCGCATCGTCGCTGGGGAAGTGCCCGCGAGACTTGATGATCTTGCGAAGTCCCGCGTTGATGCTCTCGGTGGCGTTGGTCGTGTGGATCACCCGGCGCACCGTTGGCGGGAACGCGAAGAACGGGATCACGCGGTCCCAGGCGCGGCGCCACGCGGCCACGACGGTGGGGAACTTGCGGCCCCAGGGGCCTTGCTCGAAGGCGTCCAGTTCGGCTTGCGCGGCTTCGGCACTAGGCGCCGTGTAGATCGGCTTGATCGCCACGGCCAGCAGCTTGCGGTCCTTCCAGCTCGCATAGTCCAGGCTGTTGCGGATCAGATGGACGATGCAGGTCTGCAGCGTCGTGGCCGGGAACACCGCGCCCAGCGCCTCGGGCATGCCCTTCAGGCCGTCGGTCACGGCGATCAGGATGTCGGCACGCCGCGCGTCTTCAGGTCGTTGAACACCTTCATCCAGAACTTGGCGCCTTCGGTGCCCTCGATCCACAGCCCCAGGATGTCGCGAGTGCCATCGGGCAATACGCCGAGCGCCAGGTAGATCGCCTTGTTGCGCACCATCGCGTCCTCGCGGATATTGACCCGCAGTGCGTCGAAGAACACCACCGGGTACATTGGCTCCAGGGGCCGGGCTTGCCAGGCGCCGACCTCGGCCATGACGGCGTCGGTGACGCTGCTGATGAACTCGGGGCTGACATCGACACCGTACTGGTCGACCAGGGTGCCCTGTACTTCGCGCACGGTCATGCCACGCGCGTACATGGCAATGATCTTGTCGTCGAAGTCGGTGAAGCGCCGCTCGTGCTTGGGGATGAGCAGGGGCTCAAAGCTCGCATCCCGGTCGCGCGGCACGTCGATGCGCAGCGGGCCGTCTTCGGTCAACACGGTCTTGCCAGTCGTGCCGTTGCGCTGGTTGGTCGTCGCCCCGGGCTTGTCGGCGCCGTTCGGCTAGCCCAGGTGGTGCCCGAGCTCAGCGCCGAGCGCACGCTCGATCAACGCCTTCTTGAACGCCATCGAGGCGGCGTTTACCGCCTCGCCTGTCATCGGCCCGCTCACGAACTGATCAAGCAGTTCCTTGGAAATCTTCGGTAGCGCCGCGGACTTGGCCGCGATCGCCGTATTTTTCATCTTCGTCTTGCTTGTCGGCATACATGCTCCCTGTCGTCATGCTATGCCTCGCACACAAAATTCAGGACAGGCTCGCAGAGCCTGACGGTGAAGTTGAACATGGGCATCCACGAACCCCTTCAATCGTTCCATACTGATAGGCTTGCGAAACAAAAGCACATTGGAAGGCAGGCCACCACGTTTTTCAACGTCCTTGTCGCTCATGCCGGAAACAGCAACGATCACCACCGAATGATATTCAGACCTGGCCGAAACCATCTTGATGAGCGTGAAGCCATCGAAGGGTTCCATATTGAGATCGGTGATCAGGAGCCTTGGTCGCATGCGCTCCAGCCTCAAAACAGCATCAAGTCCATCAGTGGCCACGGTGCATTTCAGCTCGGGATAATTCTTTGTTAAAACACCAACCAGCAGCGCTGCAGTGGCCGCATCATCTTCTACAAGCAAAACGTGCAAGTCATGCTGATTTTCTGCCGGCGACAGCGTATTGGTCGTGTATGGCTCACGACCAATTTGCTGGGAAGAGGCTGCGAGCCGAAGCAAGGCTTTGGGCCCCATTTTCTCGTTCAAGGCCTCTATGGAGCTGCGAAGGATTCGCCGGTGCCCCCCCGATGTTTTGACAGCAGCGAGCTGATTCGAATCTACGAGTTTCTGGATCGAAGTCTTCGACATTCCCAGAACTTCTGACGCCTCTCCGATGCCTACATAGTCCACTGTCATGGTTTTATTGCTTTCTTCACCTCGGAACAGTCCACGTCACAGGCGACAGGAATGGTTACCGTCGTTGCAGGATGGCAAGCGCTTGCCCCCCCCCCGCAGGCTTGACTTGGACCATCGGTTTGGCAGGTTGGCAACCACCTCCGGTCGTATTATTCTTGCCGATCAGACCGTTGGAATCATAGACCGAAAAGCGCAAGCTGCACTCAGCATTTACACAAAAAGATACACGAATCGTTGATATGTGTGAAATCAGACTTTCTGGAGGTTGCCTTCGTTAACGCCTTCGGCGGCATGACCAATGTTGAACTCACGACCTTATTCCTTCGACTCAGCCTGTCGAAGCTGCTGACACCTCAGGTAGTACGCCTGTGAGGCGCCGTCCACAAAGGACGGAGCGGCCGCGACACCCGCCCGCACAATCGCTTACATAAAATTCATATATACGTTATAATCGTTTTAAACGATAATAATGCAAAGTTTCGGACTTCCGCCTACGGAGCGGGTCCTGTCCCTGATGCGGAGACCCTTGCGGTCATTGCAGTGGTGAATCTGGGCTGTGCAGTCTCCTGACGTAACGACAGAGCTAATGTGTGCACTGTTGCCGTCAGCGCTTGTTGGCGGCATCCCTCTTGAAAAGAAGAATCCCAAGTTGATCGGTATACCTCACCCCGCGCTTCTGTTAGTAGATGTAGCTGGCGTCAGTCGAGCCGTCCTGCGCCCACCTCGTTTTCCGGGCGCTTTACCGGCTTTTGCCTCTCGCCGTGAGTGCCTTCATTTGCCATCATTTGCCATCATTTGCCCTGCTCTGAATGGGGGCAAGTGGGGGACTATGAGGTGGCAGGAAGTCAAAAAATCTAGTTTTCATGCGCCTTAGAAAGTCACGCGCTCGTAATGCAGCATCATCGGCGTGTGTTTTTGCGCCGATTCAGGTGCGGCCTCCGCCTTGGCCGCATGGCCGGCAGCGTCGGGCCGCTTCAAGCCTTCGGGATCGAGGAAGTCACTCATGCGCTGGCTTCAGTCGCGGAAGGGGAGCCTGTCAGGAAAAAAACGGTCAGCCGGGCGCTGTCTAGAACGGCGCGTCCGGCAGCTTGGGCGTGGCAGCGGGTACCGGGCTGACGGCCTTGATGCGGCGTGAGGTCAAGGTCGTCTTGGGCGCGGCCGGGGCGGCGGCTTCGGCGGGCGCCTCGTCACTGGCGTCCTGGCTGTCGGTAGTCTCGACCATGGCCTGGCGCACGCCAGCCTTGTCGCCGGCGCCGGCAAATTTGCTGTATTTGGCCAGCGTGGCCACCATCTGGCCGTAAATTTTGGGGTTGCCGGCCACGCATTCGCCGTGGTGGATGAAGTCAGCCTCGCCGGTGAAGTTGCCGATCAGTCCGCCGGCTTCCGTGACCAGCAGGGATCCGGCCGCCACATCCCAGGGCTGCAGGCCGGTTTCGAAAAAGCCGTCGCTGTAGCCTGCGGCGACGTAGGCCAGGTCGAGGGCAGCCGCGCCCGGGCGGCGCACGCCGGCGCACTGGCTCATCACTTCGCCCAGCATGTTCAGGTAAGTCTTGAGCTTGTCGCCGGGGCGGTAGGGAAAGCCGGTGGAAATCAGGCATTCCTGCAGGCGGGTGCGCTTGGCGACGCGCAGGCGCCGATCGTTCAAATAAGTGCCGCGCCCCTTGGTGGCGCAAAACAGGTCGTTGCGGGTCGGGTCGTACACCACGGCTTGCTCGACCTTGCCCCGGACGGCCAGCGCAATGCTGACGCAGTACACCGGAAAGCCGTGTATGAAATTGGTGGTGCCGTCCAGCGGGTCGATGATCCACACGAATTCGGAGTCCCGGGCGCCGTGCTCGCTGCCGGATTCTTCGGCCAGAATGCCGTGGCCGGGGTAGGCTGTCAGCAGTGTTTCGATGATGGCTGCTTCGGCGGCATGATCGATCTCGGTGACGAAGTCATTCGTCTGCTTGGCCGAAACGCGGACTGATTCCACGTCGAGCGCAGCGCGGTTGATGATGGCGCCGGCGGCGCGCGCAGCCTTGACGGCCACGTTGAGCATGGGGTGTAGATTGCTGGACATAGAGGGTAAAAAAGAGCGGGTGGGGCTGCGGGCCGCGAAGCGGGTTACAGACGGACGTCAGGCGACAATCACTGCATTTTACCGGCCTTGCCAAAGAGACTTGTTCGAAGCGCTTGATGCGGCAACCGACTGACCTATGAAAACACGTTTCGTCCTGATCAACACCAGCCACGCCGGCAATGTGGGCGCCACCGCGCGCGCCATGAAAACGATGGGTTTCGATGATCTGGTGCTGGTGGCGCCGCGCTGGGCCAATGTGCTGCGGCGGGAGGAAACCATTCAGCGGGCCAGCGGCGCGCTCGACGTGCTGGCCAACGCGCGCATCGTGGCCACGCTCGACGAGGCGCTGGACGGCATGACCCACCTGTGCGCCACGGCCATGACGCCGCGTGATTTTGGGCCGCCGACGCGGGCGCCGAGGGTGCATTTCGCCGCGTTGATGGCGCAAACGCGTCACCAGGCAGCGTCCGGCTCGCTATCAAATTCAGAGCTGCTCGCGCAGGATTTACCTGGGCTTGAGGCCGATTTGCCTTCAAAACCCGAGGGTGTGGCGTTCCTGTTCGGCTGCGAGCGCTTTGGCATGCAGAACGAGGACGTGTACCGCTGCCATGTCGCGCTGAGCATTCCGGCCGACCCGCAGTTCGGCTCGCTCAACCTGGCGGCGGCGGTGCAGTTGATCGCCTACGACTGGCGCGAGGCGCTGGGCGGTTTCAAGGTCGAATCGGCGCTGCCTGAACGCAAACTGGCCGATGCGGCCGAAGTCGCCGGCATGCTCAGGCACCTTGAAACGGCGCTGACCGACATCGGCTTTCTCGACCCGGCTTCGCCGAAAAAACTGATGCCGCGCCTGAACCAGCTTTTCAACCGCGCGCAGCTCAGCGCCGAAGAGATTCACATCCTGCGCGGCGTGGCCAAGGCCATGTCGCAGAGCAGGCTGGCGGCCAGCACCCCAGCAAGCCCTTCGGCCGGCCATTAGACTCTCGGTACTGCAACCCGAAAATATCAAAACATGAAAGCTCGTCTTCGCACCCAGGGCCGCGTTGCAACTCTTGCGAAGGCGCACAGCCTTCGCTGCGACTTGCGCCTTGCCCTGCGCACGAATCCTTCGCTTTCATTGTGTTTCGCTACTTCCGGGTTGCAGTACTAGCCATGTTTTCAAGACTCCGCTCCGACATTCAGTGCATTCTTGAGCGCGACCCGGCCGCCCGCACGGCCTGGGAAGTGCTGACCTGCTACCCCGGCCTGCATGCGCTGGTGTTGCACCGGGGCGCGCACTGGTGCTGGCACCACGGCTTCAAATGGCTGGGCCGGTTTATCTCGCACCTGGCCCGTGGCTTGACGGGCATTGAAATCCATCCCGGCGCGAAAATTGGCGAACGGGTATTTTTCGACCACGCGATGGGTGTGGTGGTCGGTGAAACCGCTGAAATCGGCGACGGCTGCACCATCTACCAGGGCGTGACGCTGGGCGGTACGTCGCTCTACAAGGGCGAAAAGCGCCACCCGACGCTGGGGCGTGACGTGGTGGTGAGCGCGGGCGCCAAGGTACTGGGCGGTTTTCTGGTGGGCGACGGCGCGAAGATCGGCAGCAACGCGGTGGTCATCAAGCCGGTACCGGCCGGTGCCACGGCGGTCGGCATTCCGGCACGCATCATTCCTTCAAAGCAGGGGGAAAGCGCCGATGTTTCCGGGCCCGCCGCCAAATTCACGGCCTACGGCATCACGCTCGATGACGACCCGCTGGGCCAGGCGCTGCGCGGCCTGATCGACAACGCGGGTTCGCAGGAGCACCAGATCGCGCTGCTGTGGCAGGCGATTGAAAAACTCTCCGGCACCCAGGCGACCACCACCCGCGAGTGCGTGCCCCAGGACGCGGCCCTGCATGAAACCTTCGAGGCCGACAAGCTCAACCAGCTGATGGGCAAGTAGGCGCGGTAGCCGCCGTACCGGGCAGGGTGCCGGCCTGGCGGGCCGGTTCAGCGCGGCGCCACCGGCACCGCCTGCAACGCGCCTTCGGACCAGCCCCAGCCGCTCAGCGCCGTGAACCGGTACGCCAGCGGAATGACCTTCGCGCCTTCGGCCTGGGTCACCGTCAGGTCAAGCCGCAGCACGGCCCCGGGTTCGAGGCTGCCGAGATCCATCACGACGCGCGGCGTGTCGCCTGTGGCCGTCGCCTCGGCGATGCGGGTGATGGGCGGCGTCGTGGTCGTCACCGTGGCGGTGATGGTGTGGCTGGCGTCCAGGCCCCGCTGGCTGAACTGCAAAATGTGGCGGCCATTGACCAGCTCGATCCGGTCGCCGCTGATGGTCCACTGCGTGGGCGGTTGCGCCGGTGGTGGTGGCAACACCACTTGCACCGCCTTGACGCTGTCGTAGCCTTCAATGCCGTCTGCATCAATGCCGCGTATGCGGGCAAACCAGCTGCCGTTGGCCAGACTGGAAAGGTCGGCGCTGCCGCTGGTCACGACCAGGTTGCGCACGATTTTGCTGAAGCTCTCGTCGATGGCCACCTGCACCCGAAAGCTTGAGGCACCGGCCAGCACCGGCATCGGCCACAGTGCCTGCGGCTTCAAAATATCGGCGGGCGTGGCCGACAGGTCAGGCGCTTTCAGCAGGTCCACGACCTTGATGTCCTTCACCACCGGGCTGACCAGCGCACCCTGGCCCATGGCCAGTTCGGCGGCGCTGCGCTGCGCAGTGTTGTCGGCCCTGACAGCGCCTTCGAGCACCTCGGTGCGGGCGCTTTGGGTGGCTGGGTCGTCGTAGGCGACACGAAATTGCGTGCCGCGAATGCCGACCAGCGAGGTCGCGGTTTCGATCTGCAGCGGCCCGGCGCGCCGGACGCCTTTGGCGGCGACGGTGTCCACCGCGCCCTGAACCAGCCGCACCAGCCCGGAAAACCAGGTCGATGAACCGGCGGCGCCGGCTTCGCGCGTGGCGTAACCCCGGCTGGTGACCAGCTCGGCCAGCGTGTTGGGCAGCAGCGTCATGCGGCTGCCGTCGGCCAGTTCGATCAGCGCCGAGCTGTTGGCGCCGGTTTGCAGCTTGCTGCCCTCGGGCACCGCCACACCGACCTCGGCCTTGCTGCCGCCCAGCTGCACGTCGCCAAAAACGCTGACGACCTTGCCGCTGGCCGGCTGCGCTTTCATCAGCCGCAGCGGAATCCGGATCGTCTGGCCAGGCTTGAGGGCGTTGGGATTTTTCAGCCGGTTGAAGCGCGCCACGTCGGGCCAGTCGGCCGGGCGGTTCAGCAGGTCGGCGCTCAGCCGAATCAGCTTGTCTTGCGGCTTGACGGTGTAGGGGATGCTCGGTTCGACCGGCGCTGCAGGCTCGGTGCGAGCCATGGCGAGCGAGGTGGTCGCTATAAAAACAAGAGCTGCCAGCGCAGGAATCATATGGACTGCAGAGGTTTTTGACATAGTTTCAGACTCCCGAAGAATACTGGCGATTGCGGCCGATCATCGCACCGCTGCCGCCCTGGGTTCCCCTGACTTTCCCGCGCTTCCGCACGGCCGCAGGCTCGGCGGTCAGGGTTTGACCAGCTCCAGCGTGTCCCTGACCCAGCCCGAGCCGCTCAGGCCGACGAAGCGGTAGGTCAGCGCAGCGACCGGCGTGCCATCGCGCCGCGCCACGGTCATGCGCAGCAGGTAGGGCACGCCGGCGTCCAGCAGGCCGAGGTCCAGCCCGATTTCGGCGCTGCCGCCGCTGGCGCTGGCCTGTGCAATGGTCGGGGGCGTCGTTGAGATTGGCGCGTTGGGCGTCTGCTCCCGGCTCACTGTGGCCGTGATGGTGTCGCTGGCGTCCAGGCCCTGCTGAATGAATCGCAAAACGTGTCGTCCACCGTTGACGTCCAGGCGGCTGGTGCCCACCGTCCATGGGCGCGGCGGCGGCAGAAAAACCCGCACCGTCTTCATGCTGTCGTAACCCTCGATGCCGCTGGCATCAATGCCGCGCAGGCGCGCGAACCAGTTGCCGTCGGGCAGGCTCTCCAGATCGGCTGCGCCGGTGGTCACCACCAGGTCGCGCACGATGGTGTTGAACGCGGCGTCAGCGGCCACCTGGACGCGAAAGCGCGCGGCGCCGTCGAGCACGGGCATGGGCCACAGGCCGAGCGGCTTCAAAATGTCGCCAGGCGTGGCCGACAGGTCGGGTGCCTTGAGCAGATCAACCACCTTGATCTCCCGCACCGCCGGGTTGAGCACCGCGCCCTTGCCTTTGTCAATCGCGGCGCCATTGCCCTGCGCCGGGTTGTCGGCGCGCACCAGGCCTTCCAGCACCTCGGTACGGGCGTTTTGCGTGGCCGGGTCGTCGTAGGCGACGCGGAACTGCGTGCCGCGCACCCCGACGAGCGAGGTCGGTGTCTGGATTTGCAGCGGCGTTGCCCGTTGGGCGAACTTGGCCGCCGCTGTGTCGAGCGAGCCTTGCACCAGGCGCACCAGACCCGAAAACCAGGGGGCGGATGCGCTGGAGCCCTTGCCGCGCGCGCCATAACCCCGGCTGGTCGCCAGTTCGGCCAGCGTGTTGGGCAGCAGCGTCATGCGGCTGCCATCGGCCAGTTCGATCACCGCCGAGCTGTTGGCGCCCGTCTGCAGGCGGGCGCCTTCGGTCAGCGCGTTACCGGCCTCGGCCTTCGCGGCTCCGAGCTGAACCTCACCGGAAACGCTGAGAATCTTGCCGCCCAGCGGTACCGATTTCATCAGCCGCACCGGCACCTGAATCGTCTGCCCGAGCCTGAGGGCGTTCGGGTTCTGGAGCTGGTTGAAGCGCGCGACTTCCGGCCAGTCCGAAGGCTGCCGCAGCAGCTCGGCGCTGAGCCGGATCAGCTTGTCGCCGGACTTGATGGTGTAGGGGATGCTGGCTTCATCGGGCGCCGGCTGGGCCAGTGCCCACGAGGAAGACGCTATGAAAAACAGAGCTGCCAGCGCAGGTATTGATTGGGCCCAGAGGGGTTTTATTGCTTTAATTTTGATCTCCAGGGGAACACTCGAACACCTGACCGGCCGCTTGGTCGTCCGGTTAAACGGCCGCTGGTCAGTCTTTCAGACCGAAGGGGGTGTTGTGGCGCGGATCGCGCTTTTGGGCCGGAAGGCCTTGCAGACAGCCGGATCGGTTTCGATGTACGGCCCGCCAATCAGATCCACGCAATAAGGCACGGCCGCAAAAATACCCGCGACCAGCACCTCGCCCGCTTCGTTCTTCAGGCCCTCTAACGTTTCCTGGATGGATTTCGGTTGACCTGGCAAATTGAGAATGAGACTTTTGTCACGAATCACCGCGCATTGGCGCGACAAAATGGCTGTTGGCACGAAGCGAAGGCTGATTTGCCGCATCTGTTCGCCAAAGCCGGGCATCTCCTTGTGCGCCACGGCCAGCGTAGCCTCGGGCGTCACGTCGCGCAGGGCCGGGCCGGTGCCGCCGGTGGTGAGCACCAGCGAGCAGCCGGCATGGACCAGCGCGATCAGCGCGGCGCTGATACCGGTCTGTTCGTCGGGAATCAGCCGCTCTTCAAACGTGATCGGGTTGCGCAGCGCTCGGCCCAGCCAGTCCTTCAGCGCGGGCAGGCCCTTGTCGGCATAAACGCCGGCGGAAGCCCGGTCGCTGACGGAGACGATGCCGATTTTGACCGCGTCGTGCCGGGTGGTCGACTCGCTCATGCATCAACCCCGTCGGCCCCATCAGCCGCCGCAGCCATGGCCTGCCTGACGAGCTGAAAAATCTCGCGGTAAGACTTGCCGTGGCGCGGCGCGGCTCCGGGCTTTTCGGGTGCCGCATCCTTGCGGGCCTGGCGAATCAGCGCGCGCAGCTGCTGCGCATCGGTGGCCGGGTAGGTGGTCAGCCAGGTGCCCAGCGCGTCGTCGGCTTCGATCAGCCGGTCGCGCCACTGTTCGGCCAGATGCAGTTGCAGCGTGAGCTGCGCCGAGCCGTTGGCCTGTTCATTGATCGCGTCCCGAATCGGCTCGTCGTCGAGAGGGCGCATCAATTTGCCGATGAACTGCATCTGGCGCCGCCGGCCCTCGAAGCTGGTGATTTTTTTCGCGTCGGCAATCGCCTGCAGCAGTTTTTCGGGCAGGTCCAGTCGCGCCATCAGGTCGGCGCGCAGCGTGATCAGCGCTTCGCCGAGAGCCTGCTTTTCATCGGCCTCGGCCTTCAGTTGGGTTTTGCTGGGCGGGCCGACTTCCTCCAGCGCGATTTCTTCGGGTTTGACAAAGCGGCCGTTCGACCAATAGCCTTTCGGCGGGCTGGCCTTGGCGTTTTTGGCCTTGATAGTCTTGGTGTTCATAGCAGTCAGTATCATAGCTACCCATATGACCGACAAGACCACGACCCTCAAGACCGATTCTTCCCGCGCCAGCGCCAAAACGGCGGCTGCCGGCCGTCAAAAATCGCACGAAGCCCGTCCTGCCGAGTCCGGCTTCAGCTACCACCGCGATTTTTTCGAGGATCTGGTGGACACCGCCCTGAACCACGCCAAAAAACTCGGTGCCACCGATGCCGCCGCCGAAGCCTCCGAAGGCTGCGGCCTGTCGGTCAGCGTGCGCAAGGGCGAGCTTGAAAACGTCGAGCGCAACCGCGACAAGTCGCTTGGCATCACGGTGTACATCGGCAAAAAACGCGGCAACGCGGCGACCAGCGACTTTTCCACGGCCGCCATCGAGCAAACCGTGCGCGCCGCCTACGACATCGCCCGCTTCACGGCCGACGACGACACCTCCGGCCTGCCCGACGACCGCGACATTTCCTGCGACCACCCGGCGCTCGATCTGTTTCACCCCTGGGCCATCACGTCGGCCGAGGCCGCGCAGCTTGCGCTTCAATGCGAAGCCGCCGCCATGGGTACCAGCCGGCTGATCACCAACAGCGAAGGCGCCGGGGTGTCGGCCCAGCAAAGCCACTTCTTCAGCGCCCACAGCAAAGGCTTTCGCGGTGGTTATGCCAGCTCGCGCCACAGTATTTCGGTGGCGCCGATTGCCGGCAAGGGCAACCAGATGCAGCGTGACGCCTGGTACAGCTCGATGCGGGATGCCAGCGAACTGGCGCGGCCCGAAGCGGTGGGCCGCTATGCCGCCGAGCGGGCGCTGGCACGGCTGAAAAGCCGCAAGATTCCCACCACGCAATGCCCGGTGTTGTTCGAGTCGCCACTGGCCGCAGGCCTGCTGGGCGGCTTCGTGCAGGCGGTCAGTGGCGGCGCCCTGTACCGCAAGAGCACGTTTTTGCTCGACAGCCTGGGTAAACAGGTTTTTCCGAAACACATCGATATTGCCGAAGACCCGCACCTGCGCAAAGGCAAGGGCAGCGCGCCGTTTGACGAAGAGGGCGTGAAAACCCATGCGCGCCAGGTCGTCGATGGCGGCCGCGTGGAAGGTTACTTCCTGAGCACCTATTCGGCTCGCAAGCTCGGCATGCGCACCACCGGCAATGCCGGCGGTTCGCACAACCTGGTGATGACCAGCCGCCGCACGCGCCCCAGTGATGACCTCGACGCCATGCTGCGCAAGCTTGGCCGGGGCCTGTTCGTGACCGAACTGATGGGGCAGGGCGTGAATTACGTGACCGGCGACTATTCGCGCGGTGCGTCGGGCTTCTGGGTCGAAAACGGCCGCATCGCCTTTCCGGTCGAGGAAATCACCATTGCCGGCAACCTCAAGACCATGCTGATGGGCATCGAGGCGGTTGGCGCGGACGCTTACAACTATGGCGCCAAGACGGTCGGCTCCATTTTGGTGAACCGGATGAAGGTGGCGGGGTCATAAGGGCCCCCACGCTGGTTTTTGGGGTCAGAGCCCAAATTCGCCGAGCCTTTGGCTCGCCCGTGGGGTGCAGTGCTTGCACTGCAGCGAAATTGGTGTCTGACCCCAATAACCTGCTGCCCCCCCAAGGGGGCCGCTGCGCCTGCAGTCCGGCAAAGCCGGTCCTGCGGCCCCCGCTTGAAAAAGCAGGAGAGGCACCATATCGCCACAGGAAATTAGCCTGCCAGTGCCGCCTTCACCGCCGCTGATACCTGGCCCATGTCAGCTTTGCCGG
>NCGI01000546.1 GCA_002256925.1 Polaromonas sp. 28-63-22 | reverse complement strand
TGGCTACTACGTCAGCACCATCGTGCTCGACATCGTGCTGGGTTTTGCGGCCGCGATTGTGGTGGCCTGGTTCTCGCGCCACCGCGAGTTTCGTGCCGATGCCGGCGCTGCGCAGTTGATGGGCCGCAAGCAGCCAATGATGAATGCGCTGGCGCGCCTGGGCGGCATGCAGCCGGGCCAGTTGCCGAAAGCGGTTGAGGCGATGGGTATTACCGGCGGTATTGGCAAATGGTTTGCAACCCATCCGCCGATTGAAGAGCGCATTGCCGCGCTGCAAGCCAGCAATCAATAAGCAGACATTCGCAAGCGCCAAGCCGCAAGCATTCGTCCGCCAAGGCCTTCCTGAAATGCAGGAAGGCCTTTTTTGGCATTGCCCACGGCACGCTCGACCGCATGCAGTTGCTGCGCAATGTCGATGCAGGGTCTTTGCGCCTCGATCATCGCGATGACGGTCGAAAGGTGCCCGTTGGCACGCTTCAGGCGCTTGACGACATCAGCGTGCGCTGTGTGGGTGTGTGCGGTATGGACGTGTTGGTCGGTCATGATCGATCCTATCCCCCAGGATACGCCCGGTCAAGAAGCGGCGTCTGCCTTGATGCCCTGTGCCATCTGGTCGTGAGCGGGTGCCCGGCCCGACGCCAGCATCTCCCGCGCCAGGGCTTCGGCGACCTTGATGCCATCGACCCCGGCCGACAAAATGCCGCCCGCATAGCTGGCGCCTTCCCCGGCCGGGTACAGGCCGCGCACATTGACGCTTTGCATGTCGTCGCCCCGGGTGATCCTGATGGGTGACGAGGTGCGCGTTTCGACGCCGGTGAGCACCGCGTCGTGGGTGTCGAAGCCCTTGATCTTCCGGCCAAACGCGGGAAAGGCCTCGCGCATGGCTTCGATGGCGTAGCCGGGCAGGGCGGACGACAGATCGCCGATGGCCACGCCCGGTTTGTAAGACGGCGCGATGCTGCCCAGCGCGGTCGAAGGCCTGCCGGCTACAAAGTCACCGACCAGCTGGCCGGGGGCTTCGTAGTTGCTGCCGCCGAGCACGTAGGCATGCGATTCAAGCGTGCGCT
>NCGI01000137.1 GCA_002256925.1 Polaromonas sp. 28-63-22 | reverse complement strand
TTCACCGACCCGCACTTTCAGCAGCGCTGCCTGGGGCTGCGGTGCCGCCGACAGCCAGGCACCTATCTGATCCAGCGTCTCGCGCTGAAGCGCGCTTTGATGCGGATCGGCCATCATCGCTGCGTAGCCGGGCAGCATGCGGTAGCTTGTATCCATGCCCATGGCGCTGTATAGAGCGGGCAGTGGCCCTTCGAGGGGCATGTCGTCGCGATCAATGATCAGGACGCGCGTCGCAGGTTGAACGTCAAGGCGCTGGCAATCGAGGTTGTTGAGGTCGTCCAGGGTTTGCGCGGTGTAGGTATAGCTCAGTGCCTCGATGTCTCCGCTGCCTGCGGCGTCCTGCTTTGACGCTGGTCTGGCGCGGCTTGCGCTGGCTGCGCGCAATTCGCGTGCAAAGGCCCGTCCCGTGACGCAGGGAGCCCACATCACCAGGCTTTCGACGCCGCCAAGGCGGGCTGCAGCCTGCACTGCCAGAGTCGCCCCAAGCCGCACACCCAAAAGGGCAAGCCGTGAAACCCCGCTGCGCCGCTGCAATTCATGGGTCGCGGAAACCGTGCTGTCAATCCAGGCTGCAACGCGGTCGGGATCTGTGTCGCTGCCCGCCGAGTCCCCGGTGCCGTGGTAGTCGAAGCGAAGCACGTCGAAGCCCGTGGCCGCCAGTTGTTCAGCCAGTGTGGTGTAGGTCGGGTACGCGCAAATGGCTTCGTAACCCATCGGTCGGCACAACACAACGCCGATGCCGCGCGCCGGGCCGGACGCTGCGTGAAACCAGCCAAAGCACCAGGCGCCGGCCGCCTTGAACACGATGGCCGTGGCACCGCTTGCTGTGGTCGCGCCTGTGGCTGGAGGTGTTGCGACGGCTGGAGCGTCCTCGCGCAGGACCGCACTCATGTGAGATTCCCCTCGGCGGGCCTGTCCCGCTGGTCGGGCGACGTTGGAGCCGGTTCGATCCGCGCCGACCGCGTCGAGTTCAATGCATGCACGAAACCCTCGAACGGCTGGCGCGCATGACCACGCAGCATGACCGTGCGTTCGGTGTCTGGAGCCATGTGAAAGTAGTCGTCGTCCGCTGCAAAACCCGGAACGTCCACGTGGACGGCCTGCGCCAGCTTTCGCGTCTGCAGGGTCAGTTCGATGGTCTGGGAATCATGTGCATGGGGGCGGGCGTGAGCGCGCAGGCCTACGTCGTCCTCGGGCTGACGGCCCAGGCCCTCCGGGAAGAAGAAGGTCTGTGCGAGCAGTGCGCCGTCGGAGCCTTTCAACGTCGCTGCCACGGCATCGCAGGGCGGTGGCCCGAAGCGGTAGGCATGGTTCAGGTCCAGAAAGTGGTCGAACAGGTCCATGCACGACAGGCTCTGCGCGCTTCGAGCCGGCAGGTTGCAGGATCTGCTGGCGCGGGCGATCAACACCTCACCGCCGCGCCAGGCCGTCACTTCCAGCTCAACGGGTTTGTCTTCGGGATGTTCATTCAGAATATGGACAAACAGGCCGTTGATGCCTTCGTCGGAGATTGATACCGCGAGGGGTTGCAAGACCCGCTTCAGGTAGTGAAAGCAGGGCTTGGGAAGACCCTGGTCGTCGACAAGTCCCCAGCCGGCTCCCGCCCACAAATCGCGCAGACCTAAAACCAGCGCGCCGTTGCACGCCGAGGTCGGGCGACGCCATTCCTCAAAGGCGGCGGCCATGACCTCGCCGGTCGTCACCCGTGCCAGGGTGAGGTAGCGGTCGTGGCTGGTAGACCGGAGTTTCAGGGGTTCGGTTTTGAACAGCAGAGCCAGGTAGTGGTCTCGTACATCGTCAAAGTCCCAACCGGCGGCCAGGTCGCGCGGGGAGCGGGCCTTCCACGCAGCGTGATGCGTGCGTGTGGCCAGACCGCCCGGCATGCGCTCAAGGGTGGGCGTCGAGGGCACATTGGCAAAGGCCAGACACTCAGTGGCAAATTTCAGTTCCGAACGGCGGGCATCGTCGAGCCCGCGCAGATACGCGCCTACTCCGTAATAAGACGTGGTGCCGGCACTGGCCTGGTGCGGGAAGGAGCCGCCGCAGGCGCTCGAGGGCCAATAAGGCGTGCCGGGTATGACGTCGTGGCAAAGCCGGGCCAGCGTGTCCGCGAAAAATGTCGAATGCCAGACATCGCGTGAAGCGCCCCACATGGCAGCCTGCTGCGCGACCTCGCTGTTGCCGCAAAGCAGGGCCACGCAGGCCCTGGCCTGAAGCCGCTGCAACTGCTGGCTGATTTCAAGCGCAACCGATGTCATGAACGGCTCGTCGTCCTCGGGGTAGTCCATGTTGGCAAACATGAAGTCCTGCCAGACCAGCATGCCTTCTTCGTTGCAGGCGTCGAAGAAGTGTTCTTCTTCGTACACCGTGGTTCCTGCCACGCGCAGCATGTTCATGCCCGCTGATCGCGCCTGGACGACAGCGGCCCGGCAGTCCTGCGGGGACGAGCGCAGGGTGACCGGGTCCAGCGGCGTCCAGCAGGCGCCCCGGCAAAACACCGGCACGTCATTGACGCTGATTGAAAAGTTGCCGGCGCTCCTATCAAGTGTGATGGTGCGAAACCCCAGGCAAGCCAGTTCCATGACGACCGGTTCGGCAAGCCCCGCCACGCGGATTGTGAGAGCTGGTTTGTAGAGCGCGGGCTCGCCATGTGTGTGCGGCCACCACAGCTTGACTTCAGGTATCTGCAACTGGCCTGTGAACGTGTTGGCCGCGCCCCCCGGTTGCAGGTCGGTTTCATGCACCCGTCCGCCTCTCTCGAGGATCAGCCGCACTGATTCGATGTTGCCGCCCGACAGGGCGACGACCCGCAAACCGCATGTCACCAGTCCCATGCCGGCAACCACCTGCGGGCGCAGCGAAAGTGTCTGCAGATCAATCGCGTGGCGCTGCTCCAGCCAGATGTCCTTCCAGGGTCCGACCACGGCGCCCGGGGGAGACCAGCCGGGGGTACGGCCCACAAGCGTGGTGCGAAACCACCGCATTTGCTGGTGCTCAAGCATGGGTGCGCGCCAGCGTGGCCTTGGGCGCCGCACGGCCAGCGCGGTGTCCAGGGCGTGAAAGCAGAGCAGCAATTCGTTGCCCGCAGGCATCAGGCGCTCGCTGACGTCGCAGACGTGGAAAACAAACATGTTGGTGCTGGCAAGCAGGGGCGCCCCGTTGAGCCAGACCGTTGCCAATGTGGCCAGTCCGTCAAAGCCGAGCTGCACTGTGCCGCCCTCGCTGGCCGCCGGGGCGTCGAACTCCAGGCGGTACCACCAGTCCTGGGCATCAAAGCGCATCACAGGCCCGTCCAGGGACCACTGCTTCAGGTCGCGCAATGCGGCAGCCACCGGCATGAGCGTCTGCAGCGGCGTCCAGTGCTGCTGTCCCGACGGCGGTGCAGGCTTGTCTTGCCGACCGGGGGGCGTGGCGCACATCGACCAATGGGCCCGTAGCGGCACGCGCGGGTGGTGGCTGACGTGGACTGCGGGCCCGTTCATGGCGTACTCACGCAGCCGTCATCAGGTCGCCTAGAGCGGAGCGAATGGATTGAATGCTGCCAAAGACATTGCGTTTGAGCATGTGATCCGGAAATTCGACATCAAATGCACCTTCAAGCCCCAGCATCACATTGACGCTGGCATGTGACGTCATGCCGTATGCATAAAGATCGTCGGAGACTCCGACAAGATTCGCATCCTTGTTCAGACGCCCATGGGCACGGAGCACCGCGCGGATGCGGGCTTCCATCTGTTCTTCGATTTCGGTAGTGGACATAAGTGATTGGATCGGGAAATTTATTCGACAAGCGGGGCTGTTTTTGGTTCAAATCCCACGGCGACCACAGCCCCGGCGTAGTCCCCATCGTGGCTAAGGCTCAGGCTCATGCTTGTCATCCCCATTCCCTTGGCGAGCTCAGCGGCACGGCCGTGCAAAGCGAGTTCGCAATCACCATCGGGCAGCTTGCGCACTTCGATGTCTTTCCAGCCAATGCCGGCGTTGCTCCACCGCAGGGCCTTGATCGCGGCTTCCTTGGCAGCAAAGCGGGCGGCCAGTCGTTGCGGCACAAGGCCTTGCCCCTGACCGGCGTACGCCAGTTCGTCGGCGGTAAATAGCCGCTTTGTGAAACCATCGCCAAAGCAGGTGATCGAATCAACGATGCGACTGATCTGGACGAGATCAAACCCCACGCGAAGTCGCGACAAATGGGGCAGCGCCGTCCCTATGGTGAAGTTACATTGGTCTGGCATGGGATGAATGTAGTAGCTTTATTTACGATTGGTCACGTTTATTGGGCCTTTCCCGAGCGCACGTTTGCGTAAGAGCGGGCGCTGACTAGAGGTAGGAAACGTCGTAAACGGCTTTTCACTATGTCATTTCATGCTAAGACGTCGTCTATCTTGCAGTTAACCTGAAAGTACTGTTTGACATCCCTTGCCCTGACTCCTGGTGAAGTTGAGGAAACCCTCTCCGTAAAATGTAACGGCCTGAGCTTTGGGGGCCTGCTGGGCGAGACCCGCCGCATAGCCAGTGAAATAGCGGCTGCGCACGCTCCGGAAGTCGACGCGCAAGCCCGTTTTCCTGCTGAAACCGTTGCCGCACTCAGGGACGCCGGCGTTCTGTCGGCGGCCGTGCCGCGCGCGCAAGGCGGTGCCGGCTGCAGCCTGGCGGAACTCGCCCAGCTCTGCGCCACGCTGTCGCAAGCCTGCGGTTCGAGCGGCATGGTGCTGGCGATGCATTTCATCCAGGTGGGCTGTGTGGCGCGCCATGCCCAGGGCAGCGAGTTTTTTCGCGGCTACCTCCGTGACCTCGTCGCGCACCAGTATTTGCTGGCGTCCATGACCTCCGAGGTGGGTACGTACGGCGACACCCGTTCGAGTATTTGCGCGGTCGAATCCGGGGGCGGGCGGTTCGTGCTGAACAAGGACGCCACCACCGGTTCCTACTGCGCGCAGGCCGATGCGATTTTGGTGACGTGCCGCCGGGACAAGGACGCCGCAGCCAGCGATCAGGTGCTGGTACTGGTCAGGCGCGAAGACTGCACGCTCACGCAGACGACGACCTGGGACACCCTGGGCATGCGCGGCACGGCAAGTCCAGGCTTTCGCCTTGAATCTTCAGGCGCCGGGCAGCAGATTGTTCCGGGCTCGTATGCCGACAGCTCCGCGCAGACCATGGTGCCGTATTCGCACATTCTGTGGTCGGCGCTTTGGTCGGGAATCGCGGCTGACGCCGTCGCCAAGGCGGCCACCTTTGTGCGCGGGCAGGCGCGGCAAAACCCCGGCACCGTGCCGCCAACGGCCACACGCCTTGCCGAGGTCTCCATGCAACTGCAAAACATGAAGCAGAACTGGCAGTCGGCCGCGCAGGCCTTTGATGCAATCGGCGCGGGTGCGGTCGAGCGCGAAGAACTGTCGAGCATGGCCTGGGCCCTGCGGCTGAACAACCTGAAGATCTCGTGCTCGGAAGCCGCGCCGCAGATCGTGCATCGCGCTTTGCAGATCGTTGGCATTCTGGGCTACAAGAACGACAGCCCCTTCAGTCTTGGCCGCCAGTACCGCGATTGCCTGTCGGCGTCACTGATGATTGCCAATGACCGCATCGCCGCCAAGAATGCTTCCATGCTTCTCGTCTTCAAAGACGCACCATGACTGCTTCCTGCGATGTGGGGGCGTTCTACGCCGGCCTGGTCTCCCACGGCCTCATTATTCCGACGGGGATCAAGGGCGGCTATGGCAGGGGGGCGGCCTTTGAAGATATTTTGCGGGGGTTCAACGATCTCGTGAGCCGTGTGGCCGCGCCCGATGGCGCCGAGGAATTGATGTTTCCGCCCATCTTGCCGCGTGCGCTGATTGAACAGGTGGGCTACATGGACAACTTCCCGCAACTGGCGGGTTCCGTGCACAGTTTTTTTGGTGACGACGCGCAAGCCCGGGAACTGTCGGCACGCGTCCATGCCGGGGAGCGCTGGGACGACCTGCTCGCCATCACCGAGGTCATGCTCACCCCAGCGGCCTGCTATCCCGTCTATCCGACGTTCAGCGGTCTGTTGCCCCATGGCGGGCGTCTGGTGACCGTGATGAACTGGGTCTATCGCCACGAGCCCTCGGACGAGCCGACCCGCCTGCAGGCGTTTCGGATGCGCGAGTTCATCCGGGTGGGCAAGCTGGCGCCCGTGATTTCGCTTGAGCAACCCACAGCCCTTTGCTCGTTCAATTGGCATCAGGACCATTTCAGTTCCAAATTTGGAATTCGCAATGCCGATGAATCGGTGGCCCATACCGCCTGCCTGGGGTTCGGCCTCGAGCGTGTGACGCTGGCCTTGCTCAAGACTCATGGTTTTGAACCCCAAACCTGGCCTGAGGACGTTCGGGCCCAGCTCTGGCCATGAGCCGGCTGGACGCGATCGCCGGCCTGAATGCGGGCAGCTACCAGCGCCACCCGCTGCACGGCGGCGCGGGCGCTGGGCGGGGTGCAATCCCCCCGCCGGTCTGGACCGAGAAAAATTGCTACGCCGATTTGTGGATCGCGGTGTTGCATGCGCTGCGCCTTGAGCCCCTGGCGATGCTGCCGTGCACACTGGCGGTGGATTTTGAAGGCGATCAGTGGACGTTTTTCAAACCGTCGCTCGACGCGCTGTATGTGCTTTACGGCATCGATGTGCAGGAACTCAACGTCTGGCGCCCGCTGATCGAGCACGTCACCGAGCATTTGAGCACGGGCAAGCTCATCAGTACCGAAGCCGATGCGTTCTGGCTGCCGGACACGGCCGGCACCGACTACCGCACCCAGCACACCAAGACGACCATCCTGATCGCCAGCCTCGACGCGCAGGCGAGCCAACTGGGCTATTTTCACAATGCCGGTTATTTTGAGCTGGCCGGTGAGGA
>NCGI01000136.1 GCA_002256925.1 Polaromonas sp. 28-63-22 | reverse complement strand
GCCACTGGGCACTGCCAGCTCAGTCGTATCTGAGAACTCGGAACTACTGCTAATCGTATAGACGGAGACAGAATAGGCAGCTTGTCCACACAATCGGCAGACCGAAGGCACGGGGCGCGCCCCCCCGGAGCTTCGCTCACCCAGGCGGTGAAAGCCGGGGAGCCTGTAGACAGGCGGGCAGCGTCAAGCTAATTGCGGGTTTCCACGTTTCAATATTTACCTGCGACGATGCAAGAAATGTGTCGGACTTTGTCCCATGCCAACCACTCAGCGCAGATATTGATGTCAAGCCTATTGAAGCGTGTGACATTCAGTAAGTACTGAACCGACCACATGGTCGTGCTGAAAAACTAGCCAACTTTCTGCGTCTTTTCAAGGCGACGCAGGCTAAACCGGCGTTGAGCGTCATAGGGAAAGATGTCTGGCATCTCGCCGGCCAGGATGCGTTGCTTGTTGTGATCCCAAAAATCCGGGTCCAGCAGGTCAGCGTGGTGCTTGAGAAAGGCTTGTCGAACGCGTGCATTGCCCAGTAAAAAAGGGCCGAAAGTTTCCGGGAAAACGTCCTTGGAACCCACCTCAAACCAGACCTGACCGGGGCCAGGTTCCTCGGCCTGTTCATCGCGAGGCGGAATGTGTCTGAAGTTGCAGTCCGTGATGTATTCGATTTCGTCGTAGTCGTAGAAAACGACCTTGCCCTGACGCGTGATGCCGAAGTTTTTCCACAGCATGTCGCCCGGAAAAATGTTGGCTGCAATCAAGTCTTTGAGCGCATTGCCGTACTCAATGACCGCACGCTCTACGCTGGCGGTGTCGCCAGCGGCGTCTGCTTCTTTCAAATGGATGTTCAGCGGAATCATGCGCCGCTCAATGTAAGCGTGTTCGATGACCAACTCTGCCTCGTGGGCACCGTCGTTCACTTCGATCAGCTTGCTGCAGCTACTACGCAACTCCTCGATCAGTTCCGGTTCGAACCTGGATAAGGGCAAGGCCACCTCGCTGTATTCCAGGGTATCTGCCATACGGCCCACCCGGTCGTGGTACTTCACCAGTTGGTACTTGCCCTTGATTTGCTCTCGCGTGGTTTTTTTCTGTGGTGGAAATTTGTCGCGAATGATCTTGAAAACAAAGGGAAAAGAAGGTAAATCGAACACCAGCATCACCATGCCTTTGATGCCCGGCGCAATACGAAAACGGTCGGTGCTGTGGCGCAGGTGATGCAGCAGATCTCTGTAAAAGCTGTTCTTGCCCTGCTTTTGCAAACCCAGTGCGCTGTATATCTCTGCCCTGGGCTTGCGGGGCATCAGCGAGCGTAAAAACTGCACATAGGCGCTGGGAATTTTCATGTCCACCATGAAATAGGCCCGCGCATAGCTGAACAAGGTTTGCATGTCGTCTTCGGTGTGCAAAACCGTGTCGACCGCCAGCTTACCTTGGGCGGTGTGCAGTAAAGGCAAAGCAATAGGGATCATCTGATAGCCGTTGATGATCTTGCCGACGACGTAAGCCCCCTTGTTTCTGTAAAACAAACCAGACAAAACCTGAATCTGGAAGTTGGCTCTGGGGACAAACGGCACACCCAAAACGCCTTGCAAGACGTCGGCAACATCAAGTGCATCACGCTCAAGATCCTCGAACTCGAGCTCAAGTTCAAAGTCGCGCAACAGTTGCGCCCAAGTCTGATGCCACACGGGGAAATGCGGGTAGTAAACCCGGTAAGTCCCCGGCCCAGCGCCGTCATCAAGTTCGATGTATTCGGTCGAGACCGCAGGTCGCACAAAAATGAAGTCGTTGTGGAAGTAGCTGCGGTGCAGGATCTTGGTTGACACCGAATTGAAGAATGTCTCGGCCAACTCCGGTTGTTGATGATCCACCAACAGGCCCACGTACAGCCGCTTGATCTCTCGCAATGTTTCCACTGGCAGGCTTGACACCGCAAAGTCCGCCTCCAAGCGCAGGGTAGTTTCGCCCACGCGTTTGTCATAAAACTCAATGCGATCTCGCACCGCACGCCGTTGTCCTTGCCAATCGCTCACCTCAAACCGGTGTTTCGCCGCGCGGTTGGTCTCGCTGAACATGCGATAGTGCCGGTCAAACCCCTCCAACATGGCACGCGCAATGGCCAGAGCGATGTTGTCGTGAGTAGGTGGCATGCTCATGGCTGTGGATTTGAGGTTGGTTTGTTCAAAGTCATCAAGTAATTCAGGCAGGGCCTGCGCGCGCGTTCTTGAAAGAATGGCGCAAGTGTTAAATAAGTGATAGATGATAATGGCCGATATATTTCGCTCAGCTTTCCCTCCTGACCGCTTTCTCTTTCTTCAATCCTTCGCCTCTCCGAAACCCATGACACTCACGGACTTGCTAATTGCCGGCGCAGATGACGCCGTCGCCATCGCTGCTCCTGGCCGCCCTTCAATGGACTATCGCGGTTTGCGTGAATTAGTCGCCAGCACCACCCAGACCTTCAACGCCGCAGGCATCGGTCGCAACGACAGGGTGGCCATCGTGCTGCCTAACGGCCCGGAAATGGCTACCTGTTTTCTGGCATGCGCTTCTGCGGTTACCAGTGCCCCGCTGAATCCGGCCTACCGCGTTGACGAGTTCGAGTTTTATTTGAATGATTTGCAGGCCTGTGCGCTCATCGTTGAGAAAGGCAGCACCTCGCCAGCCTTGGCGGCCGCCCAGAAATTGGGCATACGAACCATTGAACTGAGCGTGCCCGAAGGTGCAAGTGCGGGCCAATTCGTGCTGGCCGCTGGCGCTGCGGCAAGTTGCGACCATGGCGGCGCCTCGACCGCAAGCGACGTTGCCATGATCTTGCACACCTCGGGCACCACCTCCAAGCCCAAGCGCGTGCCGCTCACGGTGGCCAACTTATGCGCATCGGCCAAACACATCGCCACCACGCTGCAGTTCACGCCTCAAGACGGCGGGCTGAACATCATGCCGCTGTTCCATATTCATGGCTTGATCGCAGGGCTGATTGCCCCCATTTCTGCGGGTTCACGCGTGTTTTGCACGCCAGGGTTCAACGCCCTGCGCTTCTTCAAATGGATGGAAGAGGCCAAACCCACCTGGTACACAGCTGTGCCCACCATGCACCTGGCCATCGCCAGCCGCGCCAAGCACAATGTGCAGACCATTACCGCTCACCCGCTGCGCTTCATTCGCTCGTCCTCATCGTCCATTCCGCCACAACTGATTGATCAGATTGAGCGCCTGTTCAACGCGCCACTGGTGGAGTCTTACGGCATGACCGAAGCTTGCCACCAAATGGCGGCCAACCCCTTGCCGCCTGCCAAGCGAAAACCTGGCACCGTGGGCATGGCAGCAGGACCCGAAATCCGCATTCGTGGCGAAGATGGCAGCTTCCTGGCCCCCGGTGAAATCGGCGAGGTGGTCATTCGCGGCCCCAACGTAACGCCCGGCTATGAAAGCAATGACAAGGCCAACGCCGAGGCCTTTGTTGAAGGCTGGTTCCGTACCGGCGACCAGGGCATGCTGGACGACGAGGGCTTCCTCAGCATCACGGGGCGCCTGAAGGAAATCATCAACCGCGGTGGCGAGAAGATCAGCCCACGGGAGATTGACGAGATATTGCTCGACCATGTGTCGGTGGCCCAGGTGGTGGTCTTTGGAGCGCCGCACAAGCGCTTGGGCGAGGAGGTGGCCGCCATGGTGGTGCTGCACGAGGGTCACGAGTGCACCGAGCGCGAACTGCAATTGTTTGTCTCGGCCCGCGTGGCCGCCTACAAGGTGCCCAAGAAGGTTCTTTTTGTTGAAGAACTGCCCAAAGGCGCTACCGGGAAACTGCAACGCATTGGTTTGGCGCAGCGTATCGGCCTGGGCTTTGGCTCGTTTGTGCAAGGCGAGTTCTGAGCCATGAAGTACACCATCGTCGGCGCTGGCGCCATTGGCGGTTATCTGGGGGCCAAACTGGCTCTGGCCGGGGAAGACGTCACCTTCATTGCCCGTAACCGCAACCTCGCGGCCATCAACGCTCAGGGCATGACCTTGGTGCTGCCTGATGGCAGCAGGCAGCAGGCCAAAAATGTTCGCGCTGTGCAGGACCCGGCTGAGGCTGGCCCACAGGACGTGGTCATGCTCACCACCAAAGCGCATCAGGTGTGCGAGCTGTTGCCCGGACTGCGCTCACTCTTTGGCCCTGAAACCATGGTGGTCACCATGGTCAACGGCTTGCCTTGGTGGTACTTCGAGAAGCTGGGGGGGGCCTACGACGGCCGCCAGTTGACTAGCGTGGACCCTGACGGCGCACTGGCCGCGGGCATTGAAGTCAACCGCCTTATCGGCAGCATCGTGTACCCTGCCGCCGAGTTGATGGAGCCTGGCGTGGTGAGGGTCATTGAAGGCAACCGTTTCACGCTGGGTGAGCTTGACAACCAACGCACGCCCCGCATTGAAGCGCTGAGCAAATCCATGATGGCCGCAGGCTTCAAGGCGCCCGTCTCACGCGACATTCGCTCGGAAATCTGGGTCAAGCTCTGGGGCAACCTCACCTTTAACCCGGTGAGCGCTCTGAGCCACGCCACGCTGGAAGACATTTGTCGCTACCCACTCACGCGGGAGTTGGCCGCGCGCATGATGGGCGAGGCTCAGGCCGTAGGTGAAAAGCTCGGCGTGGCATTCAAAGTGTCCGTCGACCAACGCATTGCCGGAGCAGAAGCTGTTGGCGCGCACAAGACCTCCATGCTGCAAGACGTTGAGCATGGTCGCGCCCTGGAGCTGGAAGCGCTGGTGGGCAGTGTGGTGGAGTTGGCGCGCATCACCGACACCCCCACACCCACCATCGACGCCATCTACGCAGTTACATCCTTGTTGTCAAAAACCCTGACGCAGCAAGGCGGCAAGCTGGCGATGCAAAAGGCCTGAAACGAGACACAGAGGTCGGCGCTTTGCCGACCTCAACCGTAGCGGTTACTGAGCACGCCCAGGCCGTCGATTTCCACCTCAATATCGGTGCCCAAGCGCATAGGCAAGGTACCCACTGAGGTACCGCACAGCACCACGTCGCCTGGCTCCAGCGTCATGTCGTGAGACAGAAGTGAGAGGAGCGTCAGGGGCTCGAAGATCATGTCGGACAGCGGGTAGTTCTGGCGCTCGCGTCCATTCACGCGGGTATGCACGCTGGACGAGGTCCAATCGAACTCGGTGTCGATCCAGGGCCCCAACACGCCAAAGGTGTCGTAACTTTTGGATCTGGACCACTGGGCAAAGCTGGGGTCGCGGTTGATGAGCTCCATGGCCGACACGTCGTTGGCAATGGTGCATCCCAGCAAATGTTCGCGAACATTCTCCACCACCACCGCGCGCATTCGCCGCCCTACCACCAAGGCCAATTCGCCTTCGTAAAACACCGCGCCGTCGTAACTTGCTGGTTTGATCACGGGTTGCTGATGGGCGGCCAAACTGCTGGGCGCGCGCAAGGCATACAGCGGCTCCTCAGGAATGGTCTGGTTATGCTTGGTGGCCAGTGCATGAAAGTTCTTCCACAGGGCGATGACCTTGGAAGGCTGAACAGGTGGCAGCCACTGCACTTGTGCAAGCGCAACTGTATCACCAGCATCTTGCCAGTCGGCATAAGGGGAGCCGTCCACCGGCTGAGCCACATCGCCGTTCACGTAGGCGTAAGTGGGTTGACCTTGACGGTCTTGCATGCGAATCCATTTCATGCGGGAAATTTTAACCGGTGCAGTTTCAAGGCGACTGATGTGTAGATAGCAAATGATCCGTCAAAGTGATGATGGATTACCTTGATTTCTCGCCATCACTCTCAGTGCCGTATGACTTTTGGTGGCTCGCCGCTCAGGGCTCGAACCAGGGTCCTAGAAGCAGCTAAATCGCTTGCCCCACGCGCCCCACCGTCTCTTCAATCTTCGCCACATCTGCCGTGGCAAAGCTCAGCCCGGATGATGTGCGGCAGTCGGCCAGCAGCAGGTACTCGATGAGCCTTGCCCGAACTGCAGATCTTGTGGGTAATGACCTTGTCGTCGGTGTACGGCAAGCGGTCATAGGGTCCCTTCGGGTCGGGAGCGTCATTTCGCCGGACTGGAACGCAGGCGTTGACGTGGTTAATGCTGGGACAAGCCACAGCAACCTGCTCGGTGATCGGCGAACGTCAAGTTTCAGGGGCCAATAGCAGACGATCTCCACCGACGGCTTTCAGGCGGCCGAACGCACGAAGGCGCCTGATGGTCCCATCGTCATTTATGCGGCGTGTACTTGATCTGTGCCTTTGCGGACTCAGGCAGTGCCTTCAGAATCGTCGGCACAATGTCGATGTCTTCGACAGTCTTCCACACAAGCGTCTTCAATGGGGCTGGAACTCTGTCGTCGGAGCCGCCGTGTTGAGCCAGCACGATGGGGATGACCCTGAACCCATCGGCACGAATCGCCTGCTCGTGGATCGCGCGGTCGATCTCGCGTTGAATGACGCCTGCGTCTGCGAACTGACCTGACAGGAAGAACACCGCAGCGGAGCACTCTGCGAAGGCGTTGTCGACACCGCGCACCAGCGGGTCGCCTGCAGCGAGGTCGTCGCGGTCAAACCAAGTTTTGAGGCCCAATAGCCTGAGTGCCTTATCGACCTTGTCGATGAGAGGCTTGTTCGCCCCCTTGTGGCTCAAGAAAATCCGCGAGTTCTTCATGGCATGTCTCCGCTTCTGCGCCCAGGCAATCACGAGTTGGGCAACGGCGAGGCCAGCGGCCTCCTTCTTTGTCTTCGACGTGTCATCGTATAACCCCGCAGGGAAGATGCCAGCTGCACCGAAGCCCTCGGTGAACTGCATCGCCTGGAACATCTCCTTGGTTGTCCGAACCTCACTGATGTCCACGAAGTCTTCCACCGGGCCAAGCACGTCGCGGCCTTCCTCGCGAAGCTTCGGAAGGTGCTTCGTTTCCATGCCTCTGGCGGGGAGATGCCCGCGCTTCTCAGGAGAGACTAAGAGCATGAACTTGTCACCGTCCCAGGTGAAGAACAGGTCGACGTCCATCATGTTCGGAACGTAGTTCTTTAACTCGGGATGATTGAAGACCAACTCGTGAAGCCGCGCTTGAATCAGCCCCAAGAGATCGGCGTTCGGGAGAAAACAGCCGTCGGCAATCGAGAGGTGATCGCCTCGAACAAAACCTAAGCCATCCATCGCGATTCCCTGATACTTGTTTGCTCCCAATGATAAGGGTTTCCTCGACTGGAGAAATTGCGAACGTCCGGTTCGGGGTACCCTATTTCTACATGTCGAGGCCCGCAATGGGTCGAAACCTGCCGGTGCTTGACGACGTACGCAGGGCCGCACTCAGTCTGAATCCATCATTGCTCAAAAGATTCGCCCTTCCACTCCTGGCAGCCATACAGAAATTCGCCGAAAACAAGGCGTAGTCACCTACCGATAAAACGCCTCCACCGTCCCCTTCAGCTTGATCAGCAGCGGATTGCCCTTACGGTCCAGGGTTTTGCCTGAAGGAACCTTGACCCAGCCTTCGCTGATGCAGTATTCGCAGACGTCCACACGCTCCTTGTCATTCAATCGAATACCAATGTCGTGTTCAAACACGGCCGCG
>NCGI01000135.1 GCA_002256925.1 Polaromonas sp. 28-63-22 | reverse complement strand
GCCATCGCCACCTGCCCTTTGAGCGCATCGGCCACACCCACCACAGCCACCTCGGCCACGCTGGCGTGCCCCGAGATGCTTTCCTCGATCTCACGCGTGCCCAGTCGATGCCCGGCGACATTGATCACGTCGTCGGTACGGCCCAGGATGAAGTAATAGCCGTCTTCGTCGCGAATGCCCCAGTCGAAGGTGCTGTACACCATCTTGCCGGGCACACTCTTCCAGTAGGTGTTGACGAAACGCGCGTCGTCTTTCCAGATCGTCTGCATGAAGCCCGGCGGCGTCGGGCCTTCGAGTACCACCACACCTTTTTCGTTCGGCTGTGTCAGCTCTTCACCGGTCGATTCATGCAGCAGCTTGACGCGGTAGCCATACATCGGCACGCCAGGGCTGCCGAACTTGCTCGGCGTTTTCTCAACGCCATTAGCCACCGTGAGCAGCGGCCAACCGGTTTCGGTCTGCCAGTAGTTGTCGATGATCGGAACATTGAGCCCGTCGCTGATCCAGCGCGCTGTCGGTTCGTCCAGCGGCTCGCCAGCCAGGAACAGGGCGCGCAGGCTGGACAGGTCATATTTTTTCAGCAGCGCCGGGTCCTGCTTCTTCAGCACCCGCACGGCGGTCGGTGCGCTGAACATCGCGGTGACCTTGTATTTTTCGACCAGGCTCCACCAGATCGCGCCATCGGGTTCGCCGTTCATGCCTTGCGTGGGCAGGCCCTCATACATGATGGTCGCCATGCCGGCGATCAGCGGGCCGTATACGATGTAGCTATGGCCGACGACCCAGCCGATGTCGCTGGTGGAGAAATAAGTTTCACCCGCCCGGCCGTCGAAAATATGCTTCATGCTGGCCGCCAGCGCCACCGCGTAGCCGCCGGTGTCGCGCTGCACGCCCTTGGGCTTGCCGGTGGTGCCGCTGGTGTAGATGGTGTAGCTGATAGCCGTCGAGTCCAGCCATTCGCACGGAACTTGCGCGTTCATGTGCGTCGTGCGCAGGTCCGCCCACAGGTGGTCGCGTCCGCCGGTGCGCGGCATGGGCGCTAGCCCACGGTCCACCATCAGCACCGCCTCGGGTTGGTGGCTCGACAGGCGAATCGCCTCGTCGAGCAGCGGCTTGTACGCCACCCGCTTGCCGCCGCGCGAGCCTGCATCGGCACTGACAATAACTTTTGGCGTGGCGTCTTCGATGCGCGACGCCAGCGAGCCGCTGGCAAAACCGCCAAACACCACGCAGTGAATCGCACCGATGCGCGCGCAGGCCAGCATCGCAAACGCGGCCTCGGCAATCATCGGCATGTAGATCAGCACACGGTCGCCTTTGCCCACACCCAATGCCTTCAGACTGGCGGCCATGCGCTGCACCTCAAGGTGCAGTTCGCTGAAGCTGTAGGTTTTTTCGAGGCCGGTTTCGCTCGACACGTAAATCAGCGCGGCCTGGTCGGCGCGGACTTTCAGATGCCGGTCCACCGCGTTGTGGCACAGATTGGTTTGCCCGCCCTCGAACCAGTGCACAAAGGGCGGGTTGTCGTAGTTGCAGACCCGCGTAAAAGGCTTGTGCCAGTCAATCAGTCGGGCCTGCTCGGTCCAGAAAGCGTCGGGCTGGTCGATGGACTGGCGGTAGAAGTCGGCGTAGGTGGTCGAAACGGTCATTGCTTGTCTCTGGTTTTATGGTTCGGTAATGCGTGCAACGATGAAGAGGCTTACGGTCTTGTTGCTTTTGAGGCCCGGCTTGCGCAGGGACCGAATTCGGTGCGTCGGCTGCAAACCCTTGGGCGGGCTCAGATCCTGACCACCACCCGGCCCCGTACCTTGCCCGCCATCAGGTCTGCAGCTTTCGCAACAGCCTGATCAAGCGGAACTTCTTCGATCATGGATTCGAGTTTGCCGAGGTCCAGGTCAGCGGCCAGCCGGTCCCACGCCTGCTGGCGTCTGGCCAGCGGCGCCATCACGCTGTCAATACCAGCCAGCGTCACGCTGCGCAGGATAAACGGCATCACCGTTGCGGGAAAGTCTGCGCCTTGCGCCAGCCCGCAGGCAGCCACCACGCCGCCGTAACGCGTTTGCGCGCAGGCATTGGCCAGCGTGTGCGAGCCGACGGCGTCCACCACGGCAGCCCAGCGCTCTTTTTGCAGGGGCTTGCCGGGCGCAGAAAGTTCGGCCCGGTCGATCACGCTGGCAGCGCCCAGTTGCTTCAGGTACGCCTCTTCGCTGGTCTTGCCGGTGGCAGCCACCACGCTGTAGCCGAGTTTGCCAAGCAAAGCCACGGCCACGCTGCCGACGCCGCCCGTGGCACCCGTGACCAGCACCTCGCCAGCGCCCGGCGTGACGCCGTTCTTTTCAAGCGCCAGCACGCACAGCATGGCCGTGTAGCCGGCCGTGCCAATGGCCATCGCCTGACGCGTGGTGAAGGCCGCTGGCAGCTTTACCAGCCAGTCGCCCTGCAGCCGCGCCCGCTCTGCCATCACACCCCAGCGGGTTTCGCCCAGCCCCCAGCCATTGTGTACAAACTTGTCGCCCGCCTTCCAACCAGCGTGCGTTGACTCAAGTACCGTACCCGCGCCGTCGATGCCGGCCACCATCGGCCAGCTGCGCACTACCGGGCCCTTGTTGGTAATCGCCAGGCCATCTTTGTAGTTGAGGCTTGAATACTCGACAGCCGCCAGCACGTCGCCTGCGGGCAGTTGCGAGTCGTCAGTGTCGGTCAGCGCGGCTGAAAAACCGGCTTCGGATTTGGTGAGTTGCAGGGATTTGAACAAGGGAATGCTCCGGAAAATAGTGACCGAACGGCAGGGCAACGCCGGGGTTGCCCGTCGTCGAAAGCGAAAATCGACCCCAGCGAGGATAGTTTTTGACGATTTCGCCGGCCAATATCTGGATATTGGTCAAGAAAGCGGCGAAAAATAGACCGTTGCGGCCGATTTGCAGCCGACGATTCCTAAGTCCGACAGGCTCCTGGCCCCTCACCCCTCGACGGCGGGCACTTCCTCGGTCGTGAAATCTGCCGGCATCACCACCTCCAGCAGTTCAACGTCATCGCTGTGCCCCATTTCGCGGTGCCGAATGCCGGGCGGCTGGTACACGCACGAGCCCGCCTCCAGACGCACCCGGCCCTGGCCTTCGTAGTCAAATTCAATCCAGCCCTTGAGGACATAGACCAGCTGAAACCCGGTCTGGTGACGATGCGGCTGACTTGAAAAATGGGCGCCGTCAGCAGCCCGGATGACGTGGGCCGTCACCCTGCCCTCGGTCGCCTGCCGAATACCCAGATCGCGGTAGGCAAAAAACGAGCGGAGCCCCTGCTCAAAAACCGCATCGCGCGCGTGCGCTACCGTAAAGCCTTGTGTGGACATGATGGTTCCAATGCTGTGAAACGGGCAACTCGCTATAATTTTGATAGCTTCTGGCGCACGTTCTGTTTGGGCTGACGGCCCTTTTATACCCCTTTCCGGGTCGCTTCGCCTGCCGGGCAACCCGATGGACGTCGGGTGTCAGCGCCGGCCCAGCCGCGTCGGTTACCTGTCGCCTGCTTTCACCAGGCCCAGCACTTCCCTGAACACCGGGTGATCGGCCGTGCGCAACCACTCAAACGCCACCATCTCGGTCGTCACCAATTCCGCGCCCGCGCCGGCCAGGCGGTCAAAGGCGGCGTCGCGGTTGCGTTCGCTGCGCGAGCTGCAGGCGTCGGTCACGACCCAGACGTCAAACTCTTCTTCGAGCAGGCCGAGGGCGGTCTGCATCAGGCACACATGCGCTTCACAGCCGGCGATGACGATGGTGCTGCGGCCTTCGGGCTCGGGCTCGGCGGGTTTTTGCAAATGTTTGGGCAGGCTGCGCGCATTCGGGCCGGAGGTCGGCTTGCGCACCGGTGGCCGCAGCCAGTCGGCCAGGCCGTCTTCCACGGCATTGAAATGCATCTTGGCCAGCGTTTTGCCGCCGCCGGCCTCGCTGGCGGCTTCAATGGCGGCAATCAACTCGGGCATGTTGCGGCCCAGACCGTCAGGGTTCTGCTCCGTTCCCCACACGGGCACGTCCATCGCATGGGCCATGCGCGCCAGTCGCAAGGCATTGGCCACCACCATGTCGCCCTCAAAAATGGCGGGCATCAGGCGGGCCTGGTAGTCAACCAGCACGAGTTGGGAATCATCGGCATCAAGCAGCATGGCGTTTCCTTCAAGGGTTGGCTTTGATTGTTGCAGACCGCAACCCCAAACCTTACGCCACTGACATGAACGGCAGGATTCTTTAAACTGGTCGAAATTACCGGAGACAAAGCCATGAACGCCCCCGCCCCCACCGCCACCCTGATGTCCGGCGACGACTTTCGTGAATCCCTGCGTCGCTACAAACCCCGCGTTTTTCTCGACGGCCAGCAGGTTGAGAGCGTGGCCGACGAACGCGGCTTTGGCCCCGGCATCAATGCCATTGCATTGACGTACGACTACGCGCTCAAGGAAAAATACGCGCCCATCATGACGGCCGTGCAGCACACCAGCGGCAAACGGGTCAATCGCCTGAGCCACATCAACACCAGCAGCGGCGACCTGCTCAACAAGCTCGAAGCGGTGCGGCTGGTGTGCCAGGAAACCGGCTGCGCGCAGCGCTACCTGACGCACGATGCGCTCAACGCCATCGGCCAGGTCTCCAGCAGGATTGATGACGCGCGCGGCACGACCGAGAACACCGCCCGCTTCCTCAACTACCTGCACCGCGTGCAGGACCAGGACCTGACGCTGGGCATCGCGATGACGGACGCCAAGGGCGATCGCAGCCGCCGACCGCACGAGCAGGCCAACGTGGACAGCTACCTGCACATCGTCGAGCGCAACGCCAAAGGTATCGTCATCAGCGGCACCAAAGCCATCGTGACCGGCGCGCCTTACATGCACGAGCTGCTCGTCATGCCCTGCCGCAACATGGGCCGCGAAGACGCAGACTTCGCCGTCTGCTGCGCGGTGCCGGTCGATGCGCCCGGCATCACCATCATTGCCCGCCCCGCCGGCCGTCCCGGTGAAAAGGTCGAACACGGCGCCGCGCTGTTCAGCCGCAAATACGGCCAGAGCACGGGCGTGGTCATGTTCGACAAGGTGTTCGTGCCCTGGGACAACGTGTTTTACGCCGGCGAATGGGAGCATTCGGGCCACCTCACCTACAGCTACGCCACGCACCACCGCCACACCTGCATCGGCGCACGCGCCGGCTTTGGAGATTTGCTGATTGGTGCCGGCGCGCTGATGTGCGAGGCGAACGGCTTCGATCCGGGCAAGGAGACGCATTTGCGCGAGCAGATGGTCGAGCTGATCACCATCACCGAAAGTTTTTACGCCTGTGGCGTGGCGGCCAGCGTGTATGGCAAGCCTGACGAACACAGCAAGACCTTCATGCCCGACCCGGTGTTCTCCAACATCGGCAAGCTGCTGCTGGCGACCAAAATCTACGACATGCACCGCATCGCCCATTACGTCAGCGGCGGCCTCATCGTCACCCTGCCCGGCCCCGACGAAGACCACAACCCCGAAACCGGCGCCAAATTGAGCGAAGTTCTGCGCGCCAACCCGCATGTGCCGTACGAGCAGCGCATTGAGACCGCACGCTTCATCGAAGACCTGACGGCCGGCTACCAGGGCGGCTGGTACAGCGTGATCAGCCTGCACGGCGGCGGCTCGCCAGCGGCGATGAAGCAGGAGATTTACCGCAATTACCCGATTGGATCGAAGGTCGAACTGGTCGAGCGTATTCTGGAACGCGGAATTTCAGCAGACGGCTTACCCGCCGCTGCGGCCCATGACCCGAACCGCGCCATCACGAAGAACCGCCAGCCCGGCAAATGCTGCGACACCGGCTGCACCACGCCGGGCCAGCCGGTGATGATCGATTTGCCTTCGGTGGAAGCTACCTTGCCTTCCAAACGGCTGGTTTAGGCATCACATCGGCCTGCAGCCCAGGTAACACGTGCGCGGGCAGCTATTCAATCCATAGCGACCATACCGCCAGCGCGGCGCTCCAATTCACCCACCAAAGCGCGGGCAACTCAGGTCGCCTTGATGGCAATTCGCCAGTTGTTCCAGCTCGGCCGTGCGGGCACGCGTCATGCGCGCATCACACGGCGACTTGATTCACCAACGACGCGTCGCTATATTTTTTATAGCTGCTCGCGCAGGTATTGCTTGGGCTGCAGGCTTATTTGGCACTCAAACAGCCTGTTTCGCCGGCGCTTCGGCAAACTTCAGCACATGCGTGGCCTGCAGCGTCTCGGCCAGAAAACACAGCAGCGCCAGCAGGAATGACAGCACACCGGCAAGAAAGCAGATGCTCGCGATCTTCAGGCTCCGCAGCTCGGCCGTTTCGCCCAAAAACAGCAGGATGATCGTCACGCCGATCATCATCGAACACAGGGTAAGCAGCGCGATGCAACCATTGACCAGCCGGCCACGCCGCCGCAACTGCCGCAACTCGGCGTACATGCCCTCGGCCTTTCCCGGGGCGACAGTGCCGGTTTCGAGCAGCGTTTCGAGGTAGCGCGCCCTGTCGATGATGCGCGCCAGCCGGCCGACCACGGCGGCAATCATCCCCGACACAGCCGTCAACAGAAAAACCGGCGCGATGGCGAGCTGGATGCCGTGACTGACCGTCGCAAAGTCGGGCGCAAAAATCATGGGGCGGGTGTCAACAGGTAGGTGATGAGCCGCCATTCTGTCACGCGAATCCGGTTTGACCCCTGGCCTTACGCCGGTATCGTCCTTGTCCCACAGGCGCTTCGGACCGGACTCTTGATAATCAGGGTTATCCCTATACCTATCATTTTTACTTCCACTGAACTGAAGGATTGATTCCATGCTGCCCAACAAAGAAGGCCAACGCGTGCCCGACGTGACATTCAAAACCCGCCAGGGCGAAGACTGGGTGGATGTCACCACGTCGGACCTGTTCGATGGCAAGAAAGTGGTGGTGTTCTCGCTGCCCGGCGCCTACACCCCTACCTGCTCGTCCACGCACCTGCCGCGCTTCAATGAACTGGCCGCCACCTTCAAGGCCAACGGCATCGACGACGTGGTCTGCATGTCCGTCAACGATCCTTTCGTGATGAGCGAATGGGGCAAGGCGCAAGAGGCCGAAAGCCTGACACTGATTCCCGACGGCAACGGCAAATTTTCCGAAGGCATGGGGCTGCTGGTGGACATGAGCGACTTGGGCTTCGGCAAACGCTCGTGGCGCTATTCGATGCTGGTCAACGACGGCAAGATCGAAAAAATGTTCATCGAGCCGGAAAAAGAAGGCGACCCGTTCGAGGTGTCTGACGCCGACACGATGCTGAAGTACGTGGCGCCCAAGGCCACGGCACCCGAGCCGGTGACGATTTTCACCAAGCCGGGTTGCCCGTTTTGCGCCAAGGCCAAAGCGATGCTGCAGGGCGCCGGGCTGACGTTTGAAGAAATCTCGCTGGTCCACGGCGTGACCTCGCGCAGCCTGCAGGCCGTGGCCGGCGAGGGCACGGCACCGCAGGTTTTTGCGGGTGGCAAAAAAATTGGCGGCTCGGAAGCGCTGCAGGCCTGGCTGGCTGGCCGGAAGGCCTGACCAAACTCCCTCCCCCTGCTGGGGAGGGTTGGGTGAGGGCCAGTTTGCAAGTCCAGCGTCCGAGCATGCACCGGAAAGCCCCCATCCCTGCCTCGGGGTCGGTGCGAGAGGCATGCGACTCTTCGCCCCGTCCAGTGGCGCGCAGGCGGAACTGGAGCCGCGGGTCTCAGCCCCAAAGGCGGGAAGGAGAAATACTAAAACCGGCGTCCTGCTTGCTGCACTTATTGCTCCGGCCCTATCAAGTGTCAACTTTTGCCGTTCGCCCTGAGGTATCGAAGGGCAAGCTCGCCATAAGAGCCTTCGATACGCATTGCGTACGCTGTCCTGAGCTTGTCGAAGGGTCAGGGCGAACGGTTAAAACTTCATCGGGCCTGATCAACAATACGACTTAAAACGCGTAGCTGCCGCTTGCCGACAGCAGCCAGGTGCGCCCGGCCGCTGGTTCAAAGTAGCGGCCGTTGCCTTCGTTGACGATGACCGAACCGGCGTATTTCTTGCCGGTGAGGTTGTCCACCCGGGCCGTGGTGATGAAGCGCCATTTGCCGGCCACCAGCACATAGCCCACATGCGCCGCCGTGGTGACGTAGGAGCCGGCGGCGTCTGAATTCACATCGTTGACGGGCACGCTGCTCAGGTAGCGCGCCTCGACGCCGCCACGCCAACCCTGCGCCGGGCGCCAGCCGACCTCCAGCGCCAGGGCCGAGCGTGCGATGCCGGGAATACGGTTGCCTGCAGGCACCGCCACATTCGGCGTGGCGCAGGGCGAGGCCACGCAGCTCAGGAAGGCGTCGCGGTAGCGCGCGTCGAGCCAGGTGTAGGAAAGCTGCGCCAGCCAGTTTTGCGGCAGCGCCAGGCTCGAGGCCAGCTCGATGCCCTGCCGGCGCGTGGCCCCGGCATTTTGAAACGTGCTTCGCCCGCCCACGTTGGTCTGCGTGACGATTTCATCGCGCGTGGCCGTCTGGAACACCGCCGCACTCGCCTCGATGCGCTGCGCGCTTCCGGCGGCCGTGCGCCACTTCACGCCCGCTTCCACGTTGTTGCTGCGGGACGGTTTCAGGGTGAAGTTCAGACCCGTGCCGCCCGAGGCGCGGTAGGCCACTTCATTGAAGGTGGGCGTTTCAAAACCCTTGCCGGCCGAGACGTAGTAGCGCAGGTCGGGTGTCGCCGCGAAAATCACGCCGGCCACCGGCAGCGTGGCGCTGTATTTCGCGCTGCCGCTGTCGTTGCCGTTGCCGGCCACGATGTATTGATCGGCCGAATCGAAGGTCACGCTGCTGCGGCGAATGCCTGCGTTGACGGTCCACTTCGGGTCGATCTTCCAGGTCGCCTGCGCATACGGGTCGAGGTTTTACCTGGCTCGCACCCGTGCCGGTGAAGTTTTGATAACCGCGTCGCTGCTCGCGCAGCGTGTCATACGACAGGCCGGCGACCACCTCAAGCGGGCGCTGGCCCAACGACGTTTGCGCGGTCCAGCGCAGGTCAAGGCCGGAATACGAGCGTTCAAGATCGATCACGCCGCCGGGGCTGGACGCCGGGGTTTGCGCGCCGGTCGGAATCGCCTGGAACTGCACCGTGTCGCGCGCGCCGGTGTACACCATCGCGCGCAACTGGTTACCGCCGCCCAGCGGGTGCGTATAAACCAGCCCGGCCTGTGTCTGCTCCACTGTCTTGCGGGTGTTGAACTGCGTCGCCGAGGGATCAACACCGCGCGGGTTGGCATCAAACTGGCTGCGGGTCAGGCCGAGCGGATCATCGGCCTTGACCTTGACGCGGTTGGCGATCAGCGTCAGGTGGCGCTCATCGGCCAGCGACAGATCCAGGCGCGCATTGCCCAGCGAGCGTTCGGCGGCACTGTGGTCGCGGTAGCCGTCGGTTGAAAACTGGCTGACGCCGAGCGAATAACCCACCATTCCCGTGCTGCCCGCCGCCCGCACGCCGCCGCGATAAAAGCCATCACTGCCGAAGGCAAAGCTGGGCGTGACGACAGGCGGCCCCTCGCCCTGCTCGGTAAACACCTGCACCACGCCGCCCGACGAATTGCCGTAGAGCGAAGAAAACGGCCCGCGCAGCACTTCGACGCGGCTGGCCGAACCGAGGTCGATGTGCGAGAGCTGGCCCTGCCCGTCCGGCATGGTCGCCGGAATGCCATCGACATAAATACGCACGCCGCGCACACCGAAGGTCGAGCGGGCACCAAAGCCGCGCACCGAGAGCTGCAAATCCTGCGCCTGGTTTTGCCGGTCCCGGGCCTGGATACCGGGCGTCAGGGCCAGGCTTTCCGACAGGTTGAGCTGCGCACGGCCGTCAGCGCGCAGGCGTTCGCCGTCAATCACATCGACCGACGCCGGCACGTCAAAGGGCGCCATGTCAGTGCGCGTGGCGCTGACCGTCACCGGGGCCAGGCTTTGCGCCTGGGCGTAGCCGGCCGTGGTCGCCACGCAGGCCCACGCCACCGCCACCGGGATGGCGTGCCGCTCTAAGGCGCGTGACGACGGGTTTAATAGTGCTTTGGTTCTTGTCGTGCTTGTGCTGTGCATGGCAGGCATGGTGTTGATATCCCTGGATGACCTGCAAAAGCCCCACCTCCCCGGCGGGCCT
>NCGI01000134.1 GCA_002256925.1 Polaromonas sp. 28-63-22 | reverse complement strand
GGCGCCCTGCTGGTGAACCCTTACGACACCGACGGATCAGCCGACACGATCCAGCAGGCGCTGCAAATGCAGTTGCCTGAGCGCCAGGCCCGGCACCAGCGCCTGCTGGCGCAAATCCGCACGCAGGATGTGCATTGGTGGCGGCACAGCTTCCTGCAGGCTCTGGCTGAAGCCCCCGTCAACGCCTGATCGAACCCGCCTCCCCACGGAAAGCCTGACCGTCAAGCTGGTCTGCCACCGCTCCCCCGGGGCCCAGTCCAAGAAGCAGGGCTGGATCGCTGTCGCAAGTGCACCCCGCAAACAACCTCCGGCGGGACCGGATATTCCGGGTTCTGCTGCGCGGGCTCGTAGAAAGGAGCCCGCCAAACGAAGGGCTTGATCGCATCCACAGAGCAAATGTTACCGTATATTACAAATGGCACATATTGATACATATGATGGTATTTCCCTGTTCCGGTGACATACCGAACCATACTTAAACGAGCTACAACGCTATGCCTAGCAAGAGTGTCTACTCGCTTCCTTCTTTGTAAATCGTTTGTAACCTTTTGAAAATAGAGCAACCAGATAGCTTTATTGCGGGATTGCTGGCCTCGGGGACCGCAAACACACTGAAGTCCAACTAGCAACAAGACCCTTCGACCTTACCGGCAAGTTTGGTGGAAGGGCCCGCCGCTAGAGGCACCGGGTTATCGGCGCTATGGGGGTCCACCCTCAGCACCATGAATTCCGGATTAGGCGTGATTGCAGAACAGGCCCGACCATAGCGCATCCCCGAAAAACGGGGAACCGGCGGGCCAAAGGAGCACCATGGCACCGAACCGAAATACCGCGCCCGAACTTCAATCCGGCCAGGAATGCAGGGCACCCGCCACTCCGACGCAACACCCAGTTCTTCGGCTCCACCTCAACGCCCGCGCGGCAGCGGCTTGGCCGAATCACGGTGGCGACTCCCGCTCGCGCACACACCGAGGCGCCTTGCCCCGCCACCCGGCCGATACCCGCGCTCAGCCCCATGGCGGCCTCGCTACTAAAACGCGTCACGTTCTGCACTGAAGACGCTTTTTCTGATTTTTTGCCTTTCCTTTTTCCTTTTTCCTTTTTCCTTTTCTTTTTTTCTACATCACACCTTCACCGGCTACTGAAACACAGGGAGTAATCAATCATGGCCACCATCAAACCCGCCAACTTCACCGTTAACCTTGCTGACCTGCTCAAAATCCTTCAGCAAATCAAAATCGCCGAGCAGCATGTCGCCACCGGCGTGCTGTCCAACCTCGACGGGACGCCGCTCAGTCCTCTGCTACCTGCAGGACTACGCACAGTGGACGGAAGCTACAACAACCTGCTGCCTGGGAAAAGCCTGGTGGGCTCGGCTGATCAGGTGATGCCGCGACTGCTGACGACGAACTTTCTCAATGATCGCGATGGCGACCAGATGCCCCTGGGCCCCCCGGGTTCTGGCGCACCGACCATCACCAATACGAATTACGACCTGCTTGGCCGGTCCGGTAGCGTTGCCGACGCCGACCCGCGAATCATCAGCAATCTGATTTCCGATCAAACCGTCGGCAACTTCGCGGCGGTTTACAAAGCCCTGGAGCTGGCCGGCTCACCCGACGCATGGGGCGACACCATGGCCATCCTGGCCGCCTTTACTGCGGCGGAGGCAGCCGTGGCAGCAATGGCCGAATGGGAAGAAGCGGCAGCGCTCGTGGCCGGCGACCTCCTGCTGGCCCAGGAAAACGATGCCGCCGCACAAGCCGCGCTCGCAGCGGCCTTGGCGGGTGGCGATCCCGCCGAAATTGAGCAGGCACAACAGCTTGCCACGCTCGCTTCCGAAGCTCTCGTTGCCGCTACTTCCAGCAACGAGGAAGCCCAAACCACCCTGCTCTTCTACCGGAATGCAGCCGTGCAGGCCGCCACTGACGCAGCCCAGCTCCCTGTCGATCTCGGGCTCGAAATCTCGCCCAACGGCAGCATCACGATCCTCAATCAGTCGCCCGACATCGGCCTGTCTCCGCCATTCAACGGCTGGATGACCATGTTCGGCCAGTTCTTCGACCACGGGTTGGACCTGATTCCCAAGGCCGGCAACGGTACGGTTTACATACCGCTGCAGCCCGATGACCCGCTGTATGTGCCCGGCGGCCCGAACTTCATGGCGCTGACCCGCTCGGCCACCGTTACCCTCCCCGGAGTCGATGGCGTCCTGGGCACAGCCGACGACGTGTTGACGCACGAAACCACCAACCTCACAACACCCTTCATCGACCAGAACCAGACCTACACCTCGAACGCATCGCATCAGGTGTTCTTGCGCGAATACAAAATGGTCGAAGGCAAGCCCGCCAACACCGGCCACCTGCTCGACGGGGCCAACGGCGGTATAGCCAATTGGGGTGAAGTCAAGCAGCAGGCACGTGAAAAACTCGGCATCGAGCTCAACGACTACGACGTGCTGAACGTTCCGCTGCTGCGCACCGACGCCTACGGCAAGTTCATCCCTGGTGCCAACGGTTTTGCGCAGCTGATCACCGGCGTCGGTCCCGACGGCGTTGCCAATACAGCAGACGATCTCGTTCTGGAAGGATCGCCGACGGCACCCGTTGGAACCGCGACGGCACTTCGCACCAACCACGCGTTCCTCGACGACATCGCCCACAACGCTGCACCCGGCTTCTGGGACCATGACGGCGACCCGACAACAGCCAAAGTGGCAAAGACCGCCGACCTCGACGACACCATCAGCACCGCCGACCAGCCACAGGCAGCCGGAACCTACGACAACGAACTGCTCGACCGCCATTTCATCACGGGCGACGGACGCGGCAACGAGAACATCGGCCTGACCACCGTTCACACGATTTTCCACGCCGAGCACAATCGTCTGGTCGAAGCCAACAAGCTCACGATTCTTGCCAGCGCCGACCTGGCCATCATCAATGAATGGCTGGCTACTGATTTGACCGACCTGTCGCAAATTCCGACGGACGCACCCGGCATTGCGGCGCTGAACTGGGACGGCGAACGCCTGTTCCAGGCGGCCCGCTTCGTCACGGAAATGGAATACCAGCACCTGGTGTTTGAAGAGTTTGCGCGCAAAGTACAACCGGCCATCAACCCCTTCGTGTTCTCGGCCTCGCCCGATCTCGACCCGTCCATCGTCGCCGAGTTCGCTCACGTGGTGTACCGCTTCGGCCACTCTATGCTCACCGAGACGGTAGACCGCCTGACCTCAACCAACCAGGTGGTGGATGCCGACCCGAACGCGCCCGGTGCACAGCAGATCGGGCTGATCAGCGCCTTCCTGAACCCCGTTGAGTTCGACCAGAACGGCACTATCTCCGCCGCAGTGGCCTCGGGGCAGATCATTCGCGGCATGACACGGCAAGTCGGCAACGAGATCGACGAGTTCGTCACCGAAGCGCTGCGCAACAACCTGGTCGGCCTGCCGCTGGATTTGGGCGCATTAAACATCGCCCGCGGCCGCGACACCGGTGTGCCTTCGCTCAATGAGGCGCGCGCGCAGTTCTACGACATGACCGCCGACTCACGCTTGACGCCCTACACCAGTTGGCTCGACTTCGCAACGCACATGAAGAACCCGCTGTCGGTCGTGAACTTCATTGCCGCTTACGGCACGCACCAGTCGATTCTGGACGCCACCACCAACGAAGCCCGCCGAGACGCCGCGATGCTTCTCGTTTTCGGCGGCGACGGTGCACCAATCGACAGCGTGGACTACCTCAACAGCACGGGAGCATGGGCCACGATGGAAAGCGGCCTGAACGCCGTCGATTTCTGGATCGGCGGCCTCGCAGAGGAGAAGCAGGAGTTCGGCGGCATGCTGGGCTCAACCTTCAACTTCGTCTTCGAGACGCAGATGGAACTGCTGCAAAACGGCGACCGCTTCTACTACCTCAGCCGAACCCAGGGAATGAACCTGCTCAACCAGCTGGAAGCCAACAGCTTCGCCAACCTGGTGATGCGCAACACCGACCTGGGCGAAGTCGGCCAGGGACACCTGCCGGGCGACCTGTTCGATACACCCGACTTCATCATCGAAGTCGTGAGGGCGGTGCAGATTGGCAACGATCCGACGGGCTTTGTCAGGGCGCTGGTTCCCCTGACGATCCGCCGCGACACTGATCGCGACGGCGACACCGACTTCCTGCAATTCAACGGCGGCCAGCACGTGGTGCTGGGTGGGTCGGAAGAGGCCGACACACTGATTGGCGGTCTGGGCATTGATACGCTGTGGGGCGATGGCGGCAACGATCGGCTCGACGGCGGCTATGAGGCCGACAAGGTTCATGGCGGCGACGGCGACGACATCATCACCAACCTGGGTGGCGACGACTTCCTGTTCGGCGAAGAGGGTAACGACGTGATCAGCATGGGCCTCGGCATCGTGCTCGGCTTTGGTGGCCGGGGAAACGACTTCATCATGACCGGCAACGATCCGCAGGAGATTTTTGCCGGTGAGGGCAATGACTTTCTGCTCGGGGGCAGCGGTGCAGACTTTTTGCTCGGCAATGAAGGTGACGACTGGGTTGAAGGCGGTGAAGGGTTCGACGGCCTGGCCGGCGACAACTCCGAGCTGTTCTTCAACAGCCCAATCATCGGCCACGACGTGCTCAACGGCCAGGGCAACGACACCGACTACGACGGCGAGTCCGGTGACGACATCATGTTCCAGACGGCCGGTATCACACGCAGCAATGGCATGTTCGGCTTCGACTGGGGCATTCACAAAGGTGACAACGAAGCGGCCAACTCAGACCTCGGCATTCCACTTTTCGCTGCTCAGGCGGTATTTACGCTACGCGACCGATTCGACTCGGTAGAAGGACTTTCGGGCTGGGACTACAACGACGTGCTAACCGGAGCAGCCGTGCTGCGCGGATTCGCCGGACCAGGCAACCCGGCCGACGAGAGCGACCTCAAAGCCGGCAACGTCAGCCTCATCAACGGACTGGCCGAACTGCTGGGGCTGACGCCAGCCGACGTTGCGCTAATGGCCGCCAACACATCGGTGATCGACGCTACGCTTGGTGCAGAGGTCATTATCGGCGGCGGCGGTAGCGACACTATTCGCGGAAATCTGGGCAACGACATTCTTGACGGCGACGCCTGGCTCAACGTTCGCATCAGCGTGCGCTCATTGACCGATCACACGGTGGAACTGTTCTCAGTCGATAGCCTTAACGAAGTCCGGTCGCGGCTGCTTTCGGGTGAGCTCAACCCGGGTCAGTTGCAGATTGTCCGGGAGATCCTGCAATCGACAACGGCGGCGACCGATGTGGATACAGCGGTGTATGGCGGTCTCCGGTCTGAATACACCATTACGTCCAACATTGACGGCACCCGGAATGTCACGCACACGAACCCGGCGAATGCCGGCGTGCTGGACGATGGTTCGGACATGATCCGCAATTTTGAGCGTCTGCAGTTCAGCGACGGCTTCCTGCAGTTGGACACCGTCAGCATCAACGGAACAGTCACCGAAGACCAGACCTTGACGGTCGATACGGCCGGAATCTCGGCGCTCGGAGCCCTGAGCATTCAATGGTTGCGCAATGGCGTGGCCATCGCCGGAGCCACCGGAGCCACGCTGCTGCTGGGCGACGCCGACGTCGGCACGCGCATTACCGTCTCGGTCAGTTACACCAGCGCAGAAGGCCCTGCATTTGCCTTGAGCCTGCCGACGGTTCCCGTGGTGAATGTCAACGACGCGCCGGTCATCACCGCCACCGCCGCCGTCACCATTGACGAAGATGGCGTGGCCAGCGGCGTCGCCGCAGGCAGCGATGTCGACAACGCCTTGCTGAGCTACGCCGCTGGCGCGGCCACCAGCGGTGCGGTCACCATCGATGCCGCCACCGGCGCCTGGAGCTACACGCCGGCGCTGAACTTCAACGGCAGCGACAGTTTCACCGTCACCGTCTCCGACGGTCTGCTCAGCGCCCAGCAGGTGGTCAGCGTCACCGTCAACCCGGTCAACGACGCGCCGACCGGCGCTGCCTCGGCAGTCCTGGCCGCAGGCGCCGAAGATACGGCTTACACGGTCACCCTGGCCAGCTTGCTGGCAGGCTTTAGCGATGTCGATATTGCCACCAACGGCCAGGCGCTTGGCGTTGCCAACTTGCTGGCCGACAACGGCAGCGTCATTGGCAACCTCGACGGCAGCTACACCATCACGCCGAACCTGAACTTCAACGGCACGATGGCGCTGACCTACGACGTCGTCGACGGCAACGGCGGCACCGTTGC
>NCGI01000545.1 GCA_002256925.1 Polaromonas sp. 28-63-22 | reverse complement strand
CTATTCGGCAATGAAAAACCTGGTGGACCTGATTGGTCCCGGCGCCGCCAAGGACCTGTTTTTCACCGCCCGCAAGATCGACGCGGCCGAGGCGCACGCACTGGGTCTTGTCTCGCGCGTCTGCGAACCCGGCGCTCTGCCCGCGCTGCTGGCCGAATACACCTCGGCGCTGGCCGCTAACGCACCGTTGACGGTGCGCGCCGGCAAAGCCATCACCGCAGAAATCCTCAAGCCTTCGCCCGAGCTGGACATGGATGCGTGCCAGCGCCTGATTCGCGGCTGCTTCGACAGTGCCGACTACGCCGAGGGCCGCAAGGCTTTTATGGAAAAGCGCAAACCGGTTTTCACGGGCAAATAATCAGCCATTGCGGCGTCCTGCTCACTACAAAAAGAAAGAAGAAATTCATGCAGTCTTACTGGATGCAAATGTCCGACACCGAAGCCACACTCGACTTGCGCGAGGTGCCGCAGCCCCAGCCCGGCGCGGGTCAGGTGCTGGTCCGCTGCACGCCGCAGCCCTGAACCGGGGTGAATTCATCCTCGGCCACGGGCTGCACGGCAAGCCGGGCAGTGCCAAGGCCATCGGCATGGAAGGTGCGGGCGAGGTTGTTGCCGTGGGCGCGGCCGTGACCACGCTGAAGCCTGGCGACCGCGTGATGGGGCGTTGCCCGGCGGCCTTTTCGGACTACGCGGTGATGGATGTGCGCGAAGCCATGCGGGTGCCGGCGGCGCTGTCGTGGGAAGAAGCAGCCAGCGTCCCGCTGACTTTTCTGGTGGTTCACGACATGCTGGTGCTGCAGGGTCGGCTTGCCGCCGGTGAGTGGCTATTGATCAATGGCGTGTCGTCCGGCGTCGGTGTGGCGGCTTTGCAGATGGCCAAGGCACTGGGCGCGAAAGTCATCGGCACGTCGGGATCGGCCGACAAACTCGCACGCCTCAAGCCGCTTGGACTCGACGTGGCCCTGTGCACACGCGGCGCTGATTTTCATGACGACGTGATGCAGGCGACGGGCGGCAAGGGCGTCAACCTCGTGGTCAATACGGTCGGCGGCTCGGTGTTCGCCGAGAACGTTCGCTGCGCGGCGTTTGAGGGTCGTCTGGCCACGGTGGGTTATGTCGATGGCGTGCTGAAGGCCGAGATCGACATCGAGGCGCTGCACGCCAGAAGGCTGACGCTCTTTGGCGTGTCGAACAAGCTGCGCACACCCGACCAGCGCGCCCAGT
>NCGI01000133.1 GCA_002256925.1 Polaromonas sp. 28-63-22 | reverse complement strand
TTCAATGCCGCAGCGCATGCCCTTGAGCCTGGCCGGGGTCATCCGTTTCAGGGCCTGGACGTGCTGGGACCGCACGCTGCCTGCCTCGGTGCCGGCATGAGCCGGCGGGTGTTTTGTTTTTGCCATTCCCTCAGATTCCTTCGCTTGGCGTCGAAGTTATCACAGGCGGGGCGTTCCCGCTTTGACCGGGCGCTTGTCATCCGGGCACGGCGGTCTCTTGCCTGGCGGCCAACGCGGAGCCCTCCACCGCATGAAAAGGCCTGCCGGAGCCCTTTTTCACCGATCCGGTTGACTTGTAGCGTCGCCTCAGCGACTATCATTCCCATTTTGCAACCCGCTGGCCGATGGTGCGTCCGCAAGTGCTGCCCCGCCGGCCGCCTGCCGGATGAGACAACCCATCCCGACAGCCTTAACGCTGACAATAAAAATGAAAAATCTGATGAGCAGCCTCTTCGGTACCCGCGCAAAGACCGGCAAGGATGCAGCCACCAAAAGCGGCTTTCCGGCCAGTCGGACGGCCAATGACAACCCGGCGACGATCGAGGACGGCTCGGACAACGCCATGCGCCGCCAGCTGGTCGGCGTGCTGGTGCGCGATGCCCTGCGCCGCCACGGCATTCCGGCCGGCTGGGTGGAATGCCAGATGCTGGTGGTTTCCAGCCGCAGCCGCGGCCCGGGCATGTATGTTCGCCTGGTCGCCACCCACTGGGACCAGCGCCTGATGAACTACGCGTTCGCGTTCCAGAAATCGCTGGTCGCCGACATCTTTCGTTTTGAGCCCCTGGCGTCGCAATGGCTGCACGGCATTTCGTGGCAGCTCGAATTTGCCGACAGCTGCCCCTACGTCGAATTGCCCGACAAACTGTTCTGGCAAACCCCCGCGCCTGTAGCCGAAATGGCCGTTGCGAGTCCGACCCCGCAGACGCCGCAATCCACTGCAAACCAGCCTGCCGTCCCAGCCACCAAACAGCCCACCGTGGCCGAGCTGGCCGCCGCCGCACGCCAGGCCAACGCCGCCCGCCGCGCCGCGCCTGGCAAATCGGCACCAGCGAGTACCTTCGGCAGCGCACCGACCGAACCTGCCGCCCTCGGGCAGAAGGCGAGCGCACCCAACCCGTCTACGAGCGGCTTGACCGGCGACCTCGCCCAAAGCGAAGCCGCGCAGGACCTGGAGCGCCTGTTTGCGATTCGTGACCGGGAACTGGGCCAGTCAGGCGGGGGCGGCGTGGCACCGGTCGGCTACGAAAAAACCCAGCCTTCGTCGCTCTAGCCGGGCCGCAAGCACCGCAGATTTTTTAAGCCAGCACACGGCGCAGCCACTGCGCGAGGTCAACAATTTCCTGCGGGCACACTGAATGCTCCATCGGGTAGGCGTGCCAATCGACGGTATAGCCAAGCGCCTGGAGTGCGTCGCGTGAGGCCTCGGCCCGGGGCAGCACCACCACACCGTCGCGCGTGCCGTGCGCCAGGAAGATCGGCGTGTCGTGGTTCGCGGCAGCGCGTTCGGCTGCCGTGGTGGCGGCCAGCGGCAGGTAGCCCGACAGGCCGACGATGCCAGCCAGACGTTCGGTATGGCGCAAGCCGATCATCAGCGCCATCGCGCAACCCTGCGAAAAACCGGCCACCACGATGCGGTGGGCCGGTATGCCGCGCGCCTTCTCGCGGGCGATCAGCGTTTCGATGGACGCGGCCGACTGGCGCAGCCCGGTTTCGTCTTCACGCTTGACGAGGTCGGCACCCAAAATGTCATACCAGGCGGGCATCTCGAAGCCGCCGTTGATGGTGACCGGAATGACCGGCGCACTCGGAAACAGGAACCGGACCGGCCCCACGCTGGACAGGTCAAGCTGCTCGGCGATCGGCAGGAAATCGCGGCCGTCAGCGCCCAGGCCGTGCATGATCAAAATGGTGGCGACCGGGTTGTCGCCGGTTTGGGCTTCTATGACTTCAAGGGACATGCGCGCGCCTGTTGGTTGAGGGGTTGGGGACTTTTCATGCGGCCAAAGGTTTCGGCCCATGCAACAGTTGAAACAAGTTCAACTGACATGAATTTTAGCGGCGCGACCTTTTGCGCCCCGGTACGGCCTTCACGGGTGCAATGACGGCCCATGACGGTCTGTCCGGGCCTTTTCCCACGCCTGCCCGGGTCGGGTCATTGTCTGCTTTCCCCTGTTAACGGGCGGCTCTTTTTGCTAGTATTTGTCGTCAGAATTTTCTGATGCCTGTTGGAGATTTGCATGAAACTCATCATTGCTGCACTCGCCCTGGCCGCCTCGTCGACGGCGTTTGCCAACAGCTGTCCGACGCAAATGAAAGCCATCGACGCCAAGCTCGCCAGCAGCCCTGCACTGGCGGCCGCCGACATGGCCCAGGTCAAGCAGCTGCGAGCCGACGGCGAGAAATTTCACCAGGAAGGCAAGCACAGCGAATCCATGAAAGCGCTTGGCAGCGCCAAGAAGATTCTGGGTATCTAGTACTGCAACCCGAAAGTATCGAAACATGAAAGCGCGTATTCGCACCCATGGCGGCGTTGCAACCCTTGCGAAGGCGAACAGCCTTCGCTGCGGTTTGCGCCTTGCCCTGAGCACGAATCCTTCGCTTTCATTATGTTTCGCCACTTCCGGGTTGCAGTACTAAGTCCGGGCCGCCAAGAGGGCCGAAGGATCAGCGATTGAGCCAGGTGATGCTCAGTTGCAGCACGGTCGCGAAGGCCACCCACAGCAGATACGGCACATTGACCACGGCGACCCACCGCGCCGGCCGCCAGATCGTCCACATCGCCCACAGCAGCGTGCCGAGCGTCAGCACGATGTCTACGCTTGCCAGCAGGTTGTTGCGCAGCCCGAATTGAATCGGCGTGTAGGCTGCGTTGAACAGCAGGTTCAGTAAAAAAGGCAGCAGCACGCGAAAGGCCAGCTTGCGACGCAGGCACTGCACCAGCACATAACCAAAGCTGATGGCAATGACGATATACAGCACGGTCCAGACCGGGCCGAACAGCCACGCGGGCGGCGCAAAAAACGGTTTGTCGAGCTGTGCGTACCACGCTGCTGCGCCGTTACCGGTCATGGCGCACCAGTTCGGACGGATGTCTGATGAATGATTTCATCCCGCTTTTTTAACACGACTGAAAGCGCACCGCCCAGATCGCACGGCTGCTTGTCGGGTAGGACGCGGTGCACAAAGCCTCACCCTATGGTTGAATCAAGCCTTTGGCAGACGCGCCTGACAAGGAGTTGTGATGTTCAAACCCGCCTCGGCTTTCGCGCTGTGCCTTCTGGGGCTATGGGGGCTGGTGGCCCATGCCTTGCCGGCGGTGTCGCCGCCGCCTGCGCCCGCCGCTGTACAGGTGCGCGCAGCAGCGCTGACGGCGCGCGACGAGAAAAATATTCGCGCCGTGGTGCAGGGCCAGCTTGACGCGCTGGCCCGGGACGACGCCGACAAGGCTTTCTCATTTGCAGCGCCCAACGTGCGCGAGGCGCTCGACACAGCGCCCCGGTTCATGGACATGGTGCAGCGCGGTTACCCGGTGGTTTACCGCCCTGCCAGCGTGGCCTACCTCAAGGCCGAAGGCAGCCGGGGCGCGGCGATCCAGCGCGTGCAGATGACCGACCAGGCTGGCGAGGCCTGGCTGGCGACCTACACCTTGCAGCGACAGAAAAGCGGGGCGTGGCGCATTACCGGCTGCAGCGTGACCGACAACAGGGGCCGCATGACCTGATGCGTGGCCGGTCGATCACCGCAGGAGGCGCCTTACACCGCGTTACGCCGGGCCACTGACAGGGTGGGCTGCGGCCCTGATACTCGGGCCACTTTGCATTTTTGAGCCCGACTCCCGCGCCAACGCCACCCCCAACGCCAGCGGGCCTACCGGGAGCCGCCCACGTTACCTGTTCCGGGGCACCTGTCCCGCCTGCGCGCATGAAATCAAGAACACGGTGTCCGGCCTGCCTATCCACCTCGGTCACGGTCGCGTACGAAGAACCTTACCGGGGTGCGGGTATTCAGGGCTACCTTAAAACGCACTACGAAGGGCGCGCTACCGCCTCGGCTGACGCCTACACGTTCCGGATCGGCCGCTGTGGCGATTGTGGTCTGGCGTTTCAGCAGCAGGTTCCCGACGACGAACTGCTGGGCGAGCTTTACAACCACTGGGTGCCCAGCACCGGGCTGGAGCGTAACCACCGCGACTACAACCTGGATCAATACCGCAACCTGGCCGAGCAGGTCCCGTTCGTCATCGCGTATTTCGGCCTGCCGCCAAGTCAGTTGAACGTGCTCGATTTCGGATTCGGCTGGGCGCACTTCGCCCGCATGGCGATGGGTTACGGCTGCGCGGTCTCAGGGATCGAGTTGTCTGCCGAGCGCCGCAGCCACGGTGAATCAGTAGGCATCCGGGTGGTTGATCTTGAAGAACTTCCGCCGCAGCAGTACCGCTTCATCAACGCCGAACAGGTCTTCGAGCACCTGACCGAGCCGCGCCAGGTGCTCGAACGATTGATGGCGTCGCTGGCACCGGATGGCATTGTCAAGATCAACGTACCGAACGCGGTGGCGTCGCTGAAGAAACTCGGCCGCGGCACCGGCTTTGGCGATCTGTCGCCCGACGAACAGATGACGGTGGCGCCGCTGGAACACATCAACGCCTTTTGCGCCGACTCACTCGAAGCTTTCGGCAAGACCGTGGGCCTGAAACCGCTGCGGCCGAGCTTTCGCCAGTTGTACAACAGCGCCTCGGGCCTGCTGGAGCCCAGAACCCTGGCGCGAACGCTGCTGCGACCGGTGTACCGGCATGTTTATCCGCGCAGCACCTTCATGTATTTCAGGCGCGCCTGAGGCGCCTTTCAGCCAGGCGCCGGTGCCGCAGCGGTCGCCCGGCCTGTCTTTTCACTCGCTACGCTTTTGATAGCTGCTCGCGCAGGTAATACATGAGCTACAGGCCTTTTTTGCTTAAGAAAAAGGCTCCGCAGCGCGTTTGCGGGGCCCAACAGCACCCGAGCGCCGCCGACATCATCAATAGATGCCGATGTAGTCTTTCTTGCCCACCTCGACACCGTTGTGGCGCAGGATGTCATAGGCCGTGGTGGTGTGAAAAAAGAAGTGCGGAAGGCCGTAGTTCAGCAGATAGGACTGGCCGCTGAAACGCTTTTCCTTCGGGGTGCCGGCCTGCGTGACGATCTCGCGGGTGTCCGCGCCTTCAAACTGGCCTGGCTGCAGGCTGTCCAGGAAGGTCAGCACCCAGGTGATGCGGGTCTGCAGCTCGGCGAATGTCTTTTCGTTGTCGTCCAGTTTGGGCACTTCCACATTGGCGAGCCGGGCCGCCACGCTTTTGGCGAAATCGGACGCCACCTGCACCTGCCGCAGCAGCGGGAACATGTCGGGAAACAGGCGCGCCTGCAGCAAGGCATCAGGATCGATTTTCCGGGCGGTGGCATGCGCTTCGGCTTTGGCTAGTACCGTCTGGAGCCCGCCCAGCATTTGCTTGAACACGGGAACGGACAGGGAATGCAGTTGGGTCATGGACGTCTTTCGGAGATGGATGGCAGGGTGGGTGATCAACGCGTTGACCGGATGGCGGACAAGAACCGGCGCTTGATGGATGGGGCATCAATGCTGGCCTGCCTCTTGCGTGAGGCCCGTGCACGAAGTATCGCCCGGAAGGAAAGCGAATGCACGACCAGCACGCGCCGGAACCCCGCGCGGTGATAAGAAAAGCGCAAACTGATAACCTTCGCCCACCACCGACTCACGCACAAGGCACCCCCCATGGACCGCAGAATTTTCGCAACTTCAGCGCTGGCGCTGCTCGCCGGCAAGGCGCTGGCCCAGCCGGCACGCGTGGCGCGCATCGTCGTGCCGTTTGCAGCCGGCGGCGTGCAGGACATTCTTGCGCGCGCCGTATCGACCGAGCTGGGGACGGCGCTGGGCCAGACCGTCATCGTTGAAAACCGGCCAGGCGCCGGCGGCACAGTCGGCACCGGCTACGTGGCCAGGTCAGCACCTGACGGCAGCACCTTCGTGATGGCGGCGGCCAGCCACAACATTGCCGGCTCGCTCTACAGCAAACTCGCCTACGACCCGCAAAAAGACTTCGTGCCCGTGGCGCACATCGGGTCGGCCGGCTATGTGCTGATGATCAGCCCCGACGTGCCGGCCAAAACCGCAGCCGAATTTATACGTTACGCCAAGGCCAACCCCGGCAAGATGAACTACGCCACCGCAGGCATTGGCAGCGCCACCCACCTGTCGATGGCGTACTTCAACGGCATGGCGGGCATTGACCTGGTGCACGTGCCACTCAAGGCCACCGGCGAAGCCATCAACGAAGTCATCTCGGGCCGCGCCCAGGCTGTGATTGCCGCGAACATCGGCGCGCTGGCGTTTGCCAAAGACAGCCGCATTCGCCTGATCGGCGTCACGTCGCCCCAGCGAAGCCGCTAC
>NCGI01000132.1:5326-11784 GCA_002256925.1 Polaromonas sp. 28-63-22 | reverse complement strand
GGCTGCCGCCAGCTTGAGCACGCAGGGCAGCACGCAGTAGGCAATCACCAGCGCGTTCAGCGCCGACGCATCACGCGCGCCGGGCGCATAGCCGAACAGACCGAGCAGCGGCAGCGCCAGCCCGGCGGCCAGCGCGAGGTTGAGCTTGGTGGCGAAGTTCCACCAGCCGAAGTACGCGCCCTCGCTTTGGCCCGACTGGCCGTGCGCCTGGATCAGCCCGGCCAGCAGCGCACCGGGCAGAGCCAGGTCGGTGCCCAGCGCCACGCCCGACAGCGCGCACACCAGCACAAAGGCGATGGTGTCTCCGGCGCCCAGTTGCGTCGCCCAGCCAAACACGGCAATGGCCAGCAGCATGCCGGCCAGCCAGGCCCGCGCCAGGCCGATACGCTGAACCAGCGCCAGCCAGAGCGGAATCGACAGCGCCGCACTGACAAAATAACTGCCCAAAAACAGCGGCTCCATCGCGGCGGGGGCCTGCAGCCGGTCCTGGATGAAAAACAGTACCAGCGTAGCCGGCACGGCGCTGGCGATGCCGTTGAGCATGAACACGGCCAGCAGACGGCGAAACGCGGTATGCCGCAGCGGTGCCCACAGCGCGGCGGCGTGGCTCTGCGTGGCGCCCTGCCGCGACGGTCGCGCCAGCGGCCTCGGCGCGCGCACCCAGGCCAGCCAGCCGACGCCAAGCGCTACGAAAAAGAGAGCTGTCGTCGCAGGTAAACCAAGGGCTACAGGCGTAATCGATGCCAAAACCACACCGACCAGGCCCAGCCCTTCGCGCCACGCCACGATGCGGCTGCGCTGCGTTTCGTTGCCGCCCAGCATGGCGCCCCAGGACTGGTGCGACACACTGAGCGCGCTGTAGGCCGCATAGGTGATGACCAGCATCACGGCGGCCCACACCGCCAGCGCGTCGGGCCCGCGCACCAGTGGAAAAAACAGCAGCGCAAAGCCCGCCGCCAACACCACAGCCGCCGCCGCCCCAAGCGCCAGCACCGACCGGGCCGAGCGCGCAAACAGACGGTCGCTCAGACGCCCGAGCAGCGGATCAATGAAGGCGTCGAGCAGCCGCGCGCCAAGCAAGATAGCGCCCAGCAGGCCCAGCGGCATGCCGAATTCGCGGGCATAGTGGTTCGGCAAAATGACATACAGCGGCAGCGCCACAAAGGCCAGCGGCAGACCCAGCAAACCGTAACGCAGGCCGTTGCGCGCCGTGAAAGCCGAAGCCCCTGCCGCCGGGGGTTGGGCCTCGGCGGCTTGGCGGGCTTGTGGCGCGCTGGCGAGTGTCATCCGGCCGCACCTGCCAGAAGCGCTTCCCGCAGTTGCGGCTCGGAGGTGTTGGGCGACAGCCAGATGCCGAAAAAGAGCCGGGCGAATTCAGCATCCTTCACCTCACCACTGCTCTTGCCGTTGAACCAGAACGAGGCGCCGACCCCGGGCTGGTAAACGCCCAGGATGCGGTCGCCCTTGCGCACATCGGGAATCACGCGCAGCAGGTCGGCCTTCCATTGGCTGGCCTGCGCGTCGCTGATGGCCGCGCTGCGGCGCATCTCCTTGATCGACCGATCGGCCACCTCGGCCGCGGTGAAGCCGCGCAGATAGTCCAGCTCCAGTGCCAGCGGCACGCGCATGTAGCTGGCCGCGCCAAAGCCGGGCGGCGCCCACAGGCGCGCGTCATAGACCTGGAAACCCCACACGGTCAGCCGCGCCTTGCCGATCAGCCGCGCTTGCGGCAGGGCGATTTTGACTTCCTGCCGGATGTCCGCCGACGGCGCATCGGCCGCCGGAGCCTGCGCCAGTGCGGCGCCCGCGCACAGGGCCGGCGCGGCAAGCAGCAACAGCAGGCGATGGACCATGGCGTGCGGCGCGCCTTTTAGCGTTTTCTCAGCGTGAACTGCATGACGTTGGTGTTGGCCTCGGCGAAGGCGGCCTCGCAGTACGCCAGGTAGAACTCCCATATGCGGATGAACCTCTTGTCAAAACCGAGCTGCAGCACCCGCGACTCCTGCGCCATGAAGCCCTCGCGCCACAGTTGCAGCGTGCGGGCGTAGTCCTGGCCAAAGGCAAATTCATCCACCACGTCAAAACCTGCGGCGGCGGCCTGCGCCCTGAACTCGCGCGGACACGGCAGGCAGCCGCCCGGAAAGATGTATTGCTGGATGAAGTCGGTCGAGCTGACGTAGCGGTCAAACAGTTCGTCGGCAATCACGATGCTCTGGATGCAGGCGTGGCCGCCGGGTTTGAGCAGGCGCGCCACGGTCTGGAAATATTCCGGCCAGTATTCGCGTCCCACGGCCTCGACCATCTCGATCGAGCAGATGGCGTCGAACGGTTCGTCGGCGCTGGTTTTACCAATGTCCCGGTAGTCCTGCAGCCGCAAGTCGCAGGCCGCTGCGTCATGTTCGTTGCCCTGCCCCTTGCAGGGAACCCCGCGCCGCGCCATGCGCGCCTGCGCCCACGCCAGCTGCTCGGTGCTGAGCGTCACGCCGACCAGCGACGCATCGAACTCGGTGGTCGCCATTTCGGCCAGTGCGCCCCAGCCGCAGCCGATTTCGAGCACCCGGTCGCCCGGCTTGACGCGCGCCATGTTCAGCGCGCGGCGCACCTTGGCGTTTTGAGCGTCTTGCATCGAGGTTTGCGGCGTTTCGAAAATGGCCGACGAATAGTTCATCGTGCCGTCCAGCCACAGCTCGTAAAACGCATTGCCGAGGTCGTAATGCGCGTGGATGTTTTTCTGGCTGTTGACCTTGGTGTTGCGGTTCAGCAGATGCTTGACGCGGTAAACCAGGCGCCCCAGCCAGCTGCCATAAATCACGTCCTCGACTTCATTGCGGTTGGCAATCAGCACCTGCAGCAGGTCGCTCAGGTGCGGCGTGGTCCAGTCGCCGGCGATATAGCTTTCGGCAAAACCGATGTCGCCCGAACGCAGCGCGGCGCTGCAGGGGTTCCAGTTGTGCAGGTGCAGGCTCGCCATCGGGGCGTGGCCCGAACCGAAGCGCTGCACCGAGCCGCCGGGCAGGCACACCGTCAGCGTGCCGTGCTTCAGGCGAAGCAGCAGCTTCAACGCGGTCCGCGCTGCGCCGGGCGCGTCTTTCGGAAGTGAAAAAGACGGGATCGCGGAAGAAAGCGGAGAGGTGGGAAGTGTGTTCATCGCGTGACAAAAATTTCAGGAGGCTTGGGTTTGCTGACAAAGGGCACGCGCTTGCGCCAGAGCTTGAGGGCCTGCCAGTGAATGCGGGCAATGACGCCAAAAGTCATGGCCGGATAGCCCCAGAACGCCTTGCGCAGGCTGGCGGCGCTGACCGGCTCCAGCGTGCCGCCCACGCTGGTCTCAAGCAGCGGGCCGGTGCTGTCGTCGTAGTCGATGCGGGCCACCGTGCGGTCCAGCCCGGCTTCCACGCTGCGCATGAAACGAAAGCGGTAGCCGCCTTCGAGTGTGCAAAACGGCGAGACATGGAACACCTTGTCGGCCTTCAGCTCGCGCCCGTACTGCGGCGCGTCGAGCAGGTAGCAGTGGCGCTCGCCAAAGGTGTTGTGCACCTCGACCAGAATGGCCCGCAGCGAGCCGTCGGCCTGGTGGCAGTACCAGAAGCTGACCGGCTTGAAGGTGTAGCCGAGCACGCGCGGGTAGGTGTGCAGCCAGACCTCGCCGTCGGCGTCATCAACGCCTTCGCGCCGCAGCACCTCGTCCAGCCAGTCCAGCGCGCTGGCGCGTCCATCGCCGTGGTCGCGGTCGAAAAAGCTCAGCGGCGCCCGGCGGTTGTGGGCCAGCGCGCCGCTGCCGTGGCGCTGCATGCTGCGCATCGGCAGCATCAGGAAAAAGGTCGGGTAGTTGAAGGCGTTGCGACTCGGGCGCAGCCGCGTGTGGCGTACCTGCCCGAAGCCGATCAGCGGCGACGCGGCCGGCAGCGCCCCGGCGCTCATGCCGGCAACTCCTGCGGTTCGCCTTGAGGCCGCCATGCGGGCTGGCCGGGCGTGCCGGTGTTACCCGCTGCCTGCGCCAGCAGCAAACGCGCGGCGAGCAGGCCCGATTTGAGTCCGTCTTCATGAAAGCCGTAGCCGGTCCAGGCGCCGCAGAAATAGGTGTGGTGACGGCCCTGCAATGCGGGCACGCCCTTTTGCGCCTTGATGGCGGTCAGATCAAACACCGGATGTGCGTATTCAAATTCACCCATGATGCAATTACGCGCAATGTCCCGCGCTGGATTCAGCGACACCACCACCGGCTGCGCAAAGGGCAAGGGTTGCAGCATGTTGAGCAGGTAGTGCAGGCAGACGCCGGCGGTTTCCCTGCCCTGGCCCTGGGCACGCTCGTAGTTCCAGGCCGACCAGGCCAGCCTGCGGTCGGGCAACACCGATGCATCGGTATGCAGCACCGCGCGGTTGGGCTGGTAACGGATGGCGCCCAGCGTTTCGCGCTCGGCCGCACTGGGCGCATCCAGCAGCGCGAGCGACTCGTCCGAGTGCGCGGCCAGCACCACCTTGTCGAAGTGTTCGATGCCGGCGTCGGTGCGAATATGCACGCCGGCCGCATCGCGCAGGAGCGAGCGCACCGGCGTGTTCAGCCGCTTGTCGCCGATACCCTGCACGATTTTGTCCACGTAATGACGTGCGCCGCCCTGCACCGTCCACCACTGCGGTCGGTTGGTGATCTGGATCAGCCCGTGGTTGTGGCAAAAACGGATCATCGTGGCGACCGGAAACTGCAGCATCTGGTCGGTCGGGCAGGACCAGATGCAGCCCATCATTGGCAGGAAGTACCAGTCGCGGAACTCCGCCGAAAACTTGCCGGCGCGCAGGAAATCACCCAGCGGCTGCAGCATGGCGGCGTCCGCGCCTGAATGCGCCAGTGCCGTGGTGATGCGGTTGAAGCGAACAATGTCGGCCAGCATGCGCAGGAATTTCGGATTGACGAGGTTGCCGCGCTGGGCAAACACGGTGTTCAGGCTGGAGCCGCTCCATTCCAGACTGGAGCCACGCAACGCGTCCGGCACCTTGACCGAAAACGACATGTCCGACCTGGCGGTTTCCACGCCAAGCTCGGCAAAAAGCTGGATCAACTGGGGGTAGGTGCGTTCGTTGAACACCAGAAAGCCGGTGTCGACGCCATGCGTGACAGGGCCGGTGCCGCCTTTGCCGGGCAGCGTCACGTCCACGGTGTGCGTGTGGCCGCCGAAATAGGCGCCGGCTTCAAACAGGGTGATGTCGGCGTGGCCCTGCAGTGCGTGGGCCGCCGCCAGACCGGCGATGCCGGAGCCGACAATGGCGACCCGCTGTCGCCGGCCTGGGCCTCGGGCGGTGCCGGTCATGCCGGCACCCGGTGTATAAAAATGCTGCGAAGCGCCCCGACGCGAACGAGGGAGGGAGGGAGGAGGAGGAGCGCCCCGGGATTGCAACCGAACCTGGAAGGCTCAGAAGGCTTCGCAACAATGAAACTGGTGGTGTGGCTGGCGTGGATTAAATGGAATGTCACGCTGCAGACGAAGGTATGAGCCTCGGCACCGCGCGGTAGTTCCCCGAAAAAAGCTTGCCTAAAACGTAAAGTTTTGTGAAGCGGCATGACGCGGCTGGCATATCGTTTGTCGCTGCTGCTGAACGCAACATGACCCCCATGTGGCACGGCGCGTGCCGCACGGCGCCACCCCAACACCCGATTCCGGCGCTTGCGCGAAGGAAAAGGCGAATCCGCCATCGAGTCATGAAAAGCCCTGTGCATGACCCATCATACGGCAGAAATTACCAATGAGTCAAATAACGACTGATTAGTAATAGTACGCAGTGCGCCGCCACCCGGGGGCTGCGTTAGCGCAGCGCGAGCTGCTTTTCTATTTCCTGGATAAAGGGCCGACTCGCCGGATCGGTCGTCGATTGAAAGGCTGTCACTTGCGTGCCATCGCGGGCGATGACGTATTTGTAGAAGTTCCAGCGCGGCGGTGTCTGGGTTTTGGCGGCCAGTTCCCGAAAAAGCGGAATCGCATCCTTGCCGGTGACGGTTGATTTGGTGAACATCGGAAATTTCACGCCGAAGGTGTTTTCGCAAAAGTCGGCAATCTGCTTGTTGCTGCCGGTTTCCTGCGAAAAGTCGTTGGACGGAAAACCCAGCACGACCAGGCCACGGTCCCTGTATCTGGCATACAGCGCCTCCAGGCCTTCGTATTGCGACGTGAAGCCGCAAAAGCTGGCGGTATTGACCACAACCACGACCTTGCCCCGGTACTGGCACAGGGACTGCGGTTTTTCATCCTGCAGGCGCAGGTAGCTCTGTTGCAGCAGGCCGGTGCACGCCGCGTCGGGCGCGGCGGGACTGGCGGCCCGCGCCACGGGCGCAAGCGCCGTCAGGGCGAGCACAAGCGCAAGACGGCGCGTGAGGTGCATCGAAGCAATCGGCATGGTCTGGTCGCTCTGGTGATCGGAAGGTTGATCGAATGAAGCGGGCAATCTGCCCCGTGACGGACTTTGCG
>NCGI01000132.1:0-5319 GCA_002256925.1 Polaromonas sp. 28-63-22 | reverse complement strand
GCTGCCTGGTGCGCCGTCGCCGGCCCTGCCGGACCAACCCTTTGCACGGCTTGCAAATGGCGTGCGGACCACCAGGTGTCACACAAGCCGCCTAGAATCGTGCTAGGGCATGGATGCGGTGTGGAGCGAGCCGGACGAAAGCGCCGGAGGGATGTGTTCAGCGCGTGCCTGCATCCGCAGCCGGGTTTCCTGCGTAATGTGCATAGTGGGTGGGTCATCGCCAGAGAAGGAGTTTTATGCTTTATCCCGAACTGTTCAAACAATTGGAGTCTGTCCGCTGGGACATGGAAAAAGATATTCCGTGGGCCAGTTTTGACGCGTCCCGGTTGTCCGACGAACAGGCGCAGACCATCAAGATGAATGCCATCACGGAATGGGCGGCTCTGCCGGCCACCGAGATGTTTTTGCGCGACAACAAGGACGACAGCGACTTTTCCGCGTTCATGTCGATCTGGTTTTTTGAAGAGCAAAAGCATTCGCTGGTGTTGATGGAATACCTGCGCCGCTTCCGGCCCGATCTGGTGCCAACCGAAAAAGAACTGCATGAAGTGCGTTTCGAGTTCGAACCGGCGCCCGCCCTTGAAACCCTGATGCTGCATTTTTGCGGCGAGATCCGCCTGAACCACTGGTACCGCCGCGCCAGCGAATGGCACTCCGAACCGGTCATCAAGCAGATCTACACGCAGCTCAGCCAGGACGAAGCGCGCCACGGCGGCGCCTACCTGCGCTACATGAAACGCGCCATCAACAACTTCGGCAACGAAGCCCGCACCGCCTTCACCAAGGTGGGCGTGCTGATGGCCAGCGCCCGCCGTACCGCGCAGGCCCTGCATCCGACCAACCTGCACGTCAACAAGAACCTGTTTCCGCGCGACACCATTCAAAGCCGCCTGCCCAACCCCGAATGGCTGGAGCACTGGCTCGACAAGCAGATCAATTTTGATGCGGTGTGGGAAGGCAAGGTGGTCGAGCGCATCCTGCACAACCTCAGCCTGCTGATGAACCAGAGCTTCAAAAGCGTGCAGGAACTCAACCGCTTTCGTAAAAACCTCGGCAAGGAACTGGCCGCCGCCGTGGCCCCGGACAGCCAGCAGCACGCCGTGTGAGCGCGGACCTTTTTTCCGCGCCGCTGGCGCCTCCCTTCCTGGCCAAGATCTGCGACCGCGACGCGGCGAAGGGCCGCATGGCCGCGCTACCCCGGCCGGTGGTGTTTACCAACGGCGTGTTCGATGTGCTGCATCGTGGCCACGCCACGTATCTGGCGCAGGCCCGCGCGCTCGGCGCCAGCCTGGTGGTGGCGCTCAACACCGACGCGTCCGCGCGCCGGCTTGGCAAGGGGCCCGACCGCCCGCTGAACAACCAGGCTGATCGCGCCGCCCTGATGGCCGCGCTCGAATCGGTGAGCCTGGTGACCTTTTTCGACGAGGACACGCCGCTCGAACTCATCACCGCGCTGAAGCCCGACTTGCTGGTCAAGGGCGGCGACTACGACATGGACCGCCTGGCCGAAACCGCCGTCGTCAAAAGCTACGGCGGCCGGGCGCTGGCCATACCCTTCGTCGCGGGCTTTTCGACCACGGCGCTGGTCAGCCGGATAAAAGCCGGCCGCTGACGCGGGCCGGCGTCCAACCTTCGGCCGGTCAGCGCGTCAATGCGCTGCAGGCCCGTCGCCCAGCCAGTGGCGAAAATCCTTGTCGGTCAGCAGCGTCCACATGGCCAGCACGATCACCAAGAGACCGGTGATCACGGCACCGAGCATGGCCTGACGAAGCCCGTGGAAGCCCAGCACCCAGGGCGAAGCCATCAGCCACAGCCCGATCCCGCACTCGGTCCACTCTTCCCACGCACGCGGCACGACAATCGCGCCCAGCGCGGTGGCCACCAGCGCCAGTCCGACCAGCACGGCGTTGGATGTCACCAGCACGTCGCCCTGCAACCCCAGCGCCCAGGGCGACAAAACCATCCATGCGCCAAGCAGAACGTTCACCCCGTCCTGCCAATGCTTCAGTTGTTTCATGTCACACCTCCGTATAGCCGGGCAATGCGCCAGCTATCAGTGATTTGGATGATTTTCCCAGTGCATTGGTTCCGCCATCCCGGGCCGGCGGTTTCAGTGACGCGGCGCCGGTGTTGCCGCAGGCGCGGCAGGTTCCACGGGCACCGGCCGGCCGCGCAGCCGCGCCACCGTCCGCGAAATCCATTGCTCCAGATCATCGAGGTAAGTGAACACCGCCGGCACCACCAGCAGGCTCAGCACCGTCGAGGTGATCAACCCGCCAATCACGGCGACCGCCATCGGTGAGCGAAAGCTTGAATCCGCCGCGCCGAAGCCGGTGGCGATCGGCAGCATGCCGGCGCCCATCGCCAGGGTGGTCATGATGATCGGCCGCGCCCGCTTGTGGCAGGCGTCGAGCAGCGCGTCGATGCGGCTCATGCCGGCAACCACCGGGTGGCCGTTGCTGCCGTCATTTCCACGGCGCGCAACGATGGCGTATTCGACCAGCAGGATGGAGTTCTTGGTGGCAATGCCCATCAGCATGATCAGCCCGATCAGCGACGGCATCGAAAAACTCTTGTCGGCAATCAGCAGCCCGACGAAAGCGCCGCCCAGCGACAGGGGCAAGGCGGCCAGAATCGTGACCGGGTGCAGAAAATCCTTGAACAGCAGCACCAGCACGATGTAGATGCACAGCACACCGGTCAGCATCGCCAGGCCAAAGCTGGCAAACAGCTCGCCCATCACTTCGGCGTCGCCAATTTCAACCACCTTCACACCGGCCGGAAGATTTTTCACCGCCGGCAGCGCCTGCACCGCCTTGGTGACGTCGCCCAGTTGAAGGCCCGACAGTTCGATCTCGAAGTTGATGTTGCGCGAGCGGTCGTAGCGGTCGATGATGGCTGGCCCGCTGGCGATTTGCAGCGTGGCGACCTGGCCCAGCAGCACCGGACCGGCGCCCGGGCGGCTGCTGGGCACGGTCAGCCGCTCGAGCACGCTCAGGTCCTTGCGCGCGCCAGCGTCGAGCTTGACAACGATCGGCACCTGGCGCTCGGGCAGGTTGAGCTTGGGCAGCGACACGTCGTAGTCGCCCAGCGTCGCGATGCGCAGTGTCTCGCCGATAGCGGCGCTCGTCACGCCCAGGTCGGCGGCGCGCGCAAAATCGGGACGCACGGCAATTTCAGGCCGGATCAGGCTGGCGCTTGACGCCACGTTGCCCAGGCCAGGTATGGTGCGCAGGTCTTTTTCAACCGCCAGCGCAGCGGCCTGCAACGCCACCGGATCGTCGCCGGTCAGCACCAGCACGTACTTTTCGCCCGACCCGCCCAGGCCGACCTTGCTGCGCACGCCGGGCAGCGCTTCGAGCGCCGTGCGCATCCTGTTTTCGATGCCCTGCTTGCGTGGTCGTTCGCTGCGATCGGTCAGCAGCACCGTGAGCGTGGCCTTGCGCGTTTCGACCGTGCCCGCGCCGGCAAACGGGTCGCTGCCCGCACTGCCACCGCCGATGGTGGTGTAGATGCTGCGCACATGCTCAACCCGGCTGACCAGTTGCCGCGCCTGCTCGGCCGCCGCTTCGGTCTGCGCCAGCGTGGCGCCGGGCGGCAGCTCCAGATACACCTGGGTCTGCGAGTTGTCATCGGCCGGAATGAAACCGGTCGGCAGCAGCGGAATCAGCATGATCGAGCCAGCGAAAAACGCGGTGGCGGCCAGCATCGTCAGCAACCGGTGCTTCAGGCACCAGCCGGAGGCGCGCATGTAGGACCGCAGCCAGCCGGCGTCTTTTTCCTGGCCCACCAGCGGCTTCAGAATATAGGCCGCCATCATCGGCGTCAGCACCCGCGCGACGATCAGCGAGGCCAGCACCGCCAGCGACGCCGTCCAGCCGAACTGCTTGAAGAACTTGCCGGCAATGCCGCTCATGAAGGCTGTCGGCAAAAACACGGCAATCAGCGTGAAGGTGGTGGCTATGACGGCCAGCCCGATCTCGTCGGCCGCTTCCATCGCGGCCTGGTACGGCGACTTGCCCATGCGCAGGTGGCGCACGATGTTTTCCACCTCGACGATGGCGTCGTCCACCAGAATGCCGATGACCAGCGACAGCGCCAGCAGGGTCACCACATTGATCGAAAACCCCAGCAGGTACATGCCGATGAATGCCGGAATCACCGACAGCGGCAAGGCCACCGCCGAGACGAAGGTGGCGCGCCAGTCGCGCAGGAACAGCCACACCACCACCACCGCCAGCAACGCGCCTTCGTAGAGCAGTTCGAGCGAGCCGTCGTACTCTTCCTGCACCGGCTTGACGAAATTGAAGGCCTCGGTCAACACCAGATCGGGCCGCTGCGCCTTCAGTTCGGCCAGCGCGGCCTGCACCGCCGCGCCGACGGTCACCTCGCTTTCACCCCGGCTGCGCGAGACTTCAAAGCCCACCACCGGCTTGCCGTCGAGCAGCGCGGCCGAACGCGGCTCGGCAACGGTGTCGCTGACGGTGGCCACCTGGTCGAGACGAATACGCCGGCCGTCGCTGAGCGCCAGCTCAAGCCGGCCAAGTTCCTGCGCCGACTTCACGGTGGCCAGCGTGCGCACCGGTTGCTCGCTGCCGCCCAGATCGGTACGGCCGCCGGCGCTTTCGCCCTGCACCTGCTTGAGCTGGCGTGAAATGTCCGACGCGGTGGCGCCCAGCGCCTGCAGGCGCGAAGGGTCCAGCGCTACATGGACCTCGCGCGTCACGCCGCCCACGCGGTTGACGGCGCCGACACCGCGCACCGCCAGCAGCTTGCGCGCGATGTCGTTGTCAACAAACCAGGACAGCGCCTCGGCATCCATGCGCGACGAGCTGATGGTGAAGGCCAGCACCGGCTGGCCCGCCAGATCGACCTTGCTGACGATCGGGTCGCGCACATCGGCCGGCAAATCCGAACGCACCCGGGCGACAGCCGAACGCACCTCATCGACCGCTTCCTGCACCGGTTTTTCGAGCCGGAACTCGGCGGTGATGCTGACGCCGCCGTCCTGCACCTTGGTGTACATGTGCTTCAGGCCCTGCACGGTGGCGATCGAGTTTTCGAGCTTGCGCGCGACTTCGGTTTCAAGTTGCGCCGGTGCGGCGCCCGGCAGCGCGGCCGAGACGGTGACGGTGGGCAGGTCGATGTCGGGAAAGTTCTGCACCTTCATCGCCTTGAACGACAGCATGCCGCCGAAGGTCAGCAGCACAAACAGCATCACCGCCGGAATCGGATTCTTGATGGACCATGCTGACACGTTCATCAGAATGCTCCTTATTTAGTAGCTGCTGGCGCAGATGCTGCCGGGGCAGCAGGCGC
>NCGI01000544.1 GCA_002256925.1 Polaromonas sp. 28-63-22 | reverse complement strand
GGTGAAATCAAGGCGCTGTGGATCGCCTGCACCAACCCGGCCCAATCGATGCCCGACCAGGCTACGGTGCGCCGCGCCCTTGAGCGCGCCGAGCTGGTCATCGTGCAGGAAGCGTTTGCCACGCCGGCTACCTGCGACTACGCCGACCTGTTGCTGCCCGCGACGGCATGGGGCGAAAAAACCGGTACGGTGACCAACAGCGAAAGGCGCATCAGCCGCGTGCGGCCCGCCGTGGCGGCGCCGGGCGAGGCGCGGCATGACTGGTCGATAGCGGTTGAATTTGCACAGCGGCTGGAGTTGTTACTCCCTCCCCCACTGGGGGAGGGTTGGGGTGGGGGCCGCACGGTCACCACTGCGTATACGCCCCCATCCCGGCCTTCCCCCAGAGGGGGAAGGAGCTTATTCCCCTATTCACGGACTGAACCAGCTGCTGGCGTGGAGGCCATCTGGAACGAACACCGCGAATCCACGCGCGGCCGCGATCTCGACATCACCGGCATGAGCTACGCCATGCTCGAAGCGGCACCGCAGCAATGGCCCCTGAAAGAAGGCGAGACCACCGGCAAGATTCGACTCTACGAAGATGGCATTTTCCCGACCGCCGACGGCAAAGCCCGGTTCGTCAACACCATCTACCAACCGGTGGCCGAACCACGCGAATCCGGTGGCCGAACCACGCGAATCACGCTACCCGTTTTCGCTCACCACCGGCCGCCTGCGCGACCAGTGGCACGGCATGAGCCGCACCGGCACGCTGGGCCGGCTGTTCGGCCACGTGTCCGAGCCCTCGGTACAGATGAACATTCAGGACATGACCCGGCGCCTGCTGAAAGAGGGCGACCTGGTGCATGTCACGTCCCGACGCGGCTCCATCGTCGTGCCCTTGCAGGCCTCCAGCGAAGTGGCGGTCAGCCAGGCCTTCATTGCCATGCACTGGGGCGAGGAATATTTGAGTGGTTTGTCCAGCGTCGGCGAGCCGCTGGCGGGTGTCAACGCCCTCACCACGTCGGCTTACTGCCCCAGCTCGAAACAACCCGAACTGAAACACGCCGCCGTCAAGATTCTGAAAGCCGAACTGCCCTGGTCATTG
>NCGI01000543.1 GCA_002256925.1 Polaromonas sp. 28-63-22 | reverse complement strand
GCCGGGAAAACGTCCAGCGTTTCGCCTGGCGCGCTCCCGTAGGCCAGATCCAGCGTGCAGGGCTGCGACGCCCTGGCCTGCGCCGACGTTTCAGCCCAGCGGGCGAAATGTACGGCATGTTCCGGCACCAGGGCGCGGTTGTTGTACATGCGGTCCAGCCAGGCGGGGTCGGGGCGGTTCATGCAGGCTCCTGAAAGTTGGGCAAATGACTGGGTATCTTGGCACATTCGGGCCTGCGTCAGGCGTCAGGGGTAAACCCTGCATGAAGATGGTGACGAGCCATGTATTCTGTATACAGAGTACGAACCAACGTGTGACGATGAACCCCCAGCTGATCAAGATCGAATCCTCCCCCGACCTGGTGGACCAGGTTTATCGCAGCCTGCTCGACGCGATCAGCGACGGCTCGCTGGCGCCCGGGGCGCGCATCATGCAGGAAGCAGGTGGACCCGAAGCTGATCAGCCAGGGGCGCGCGGCCGCACGCGCGGGAAAAGTCAAGGCCATGATGGCGGCGGACGTGCAGTTTCACGCCGGCATTTACGCCGCATCGGGCAACCCCCTGATCGCCCCGAGCGCCCAGCTGCACTGGCAGCATATTCGCCGCGCCATGGGTGCGGTGCTGCAGGTGTCCACCATGCGCGAATCCATCTGGGATGAACATGCTGCCATGGCCGAGGCCATCGGCAGGGGCGACGAAAACGCTGCCGAAGCCCTGACCCGGCAACACGGCGAAGACGCCAGCCGCAACCTGGCCGGCCTGCTAACCAGCGCATTGATGCGCCAACCCCAAGGAGAACGTTCATGAAGCTCACCCCTGACCAACTGGCCCAGTTTGACCGCGACGGCTACCTGTTTTTCCCCGGCCTGTTCACGCTCGAAGAAACGCAAACGCTGAACGACGCCGTGCCCGAGCTGTATGAGCGGCGCGAGGACTACAACGTGCGCGAAAAAGGCAAGGACGCGGTGCGGACCAACTTCGCAGCGCACATGTACAGCGAGCCGTTTGCCAAACTCGG